>QQUM01000737.1 GCA_008501545.1 Calditrichota bacterium | reverse complement strand
TATATATCAAGTTCATTTGTCTCATTTTTTATTGCATCTAGTGGATATTACCGGAGTTCAAAGAGAAAAGAGAATGATTCGATATTTTAATTTATTTCATTTAGTCATTATTATAACAACTATTTTCACCTGCACACTCGTAGCACAAAACCATGGGCCACCCTTCATTCCAACAGAAGGGACATTCCGCGTGTTGGCGGTATTTGTGCAATTTCAGGATGACAACTGGGATGCACCATGCCCTTCGGATTCTCTGAATGGCTGGCCGGCAGCAAAACATGCCATTCCGGAATGGGCGCTGGGTGATAACATGCTGAGTCCCGAGAAATCGGATAGATACAAGGAAGGCAGCCTGAGCGATTATTATTCAGTCATGTCGCAAGGCAAGTTACATTTCATCGGAGATCTCTTTCCGAAGCTCTACCTGACTCCCAGACCGAAGTCATTTTATGAAGGAAAAAACAAGCGTGGCAGAGGCTACTTATCTGCACAAATTATAGATTGGCTCGACCAAAACGGTGTGGATTTCAGCCGTTACGACAACGATAACGATGGTGATGTGGATTTCATTCTCTTTCTCTATCGCCACTGGAAGCATGAAACATTCACTCCTGGCGAAAAATATGAGGGGATCTCAGGTTTGGGTTTTCGCAAGCCAATCATTAAGGATGATAAAAAAATTCTCGGTCGTTTTCCTGGATCTGGCACAATGCAGCGGGGAAACTATACAAAAGCTACCAGCCGCTCAATTGTTACACATGAAATGAGCCATTATTTTTTCGGTGGTGGGCATTATGCGTACATCGGTGAATTTGGCATTCATGACGGCAACGCCTTTTGTTATGCAATGAGTGGTTATGAACGGGAAAAACTCGGCTGGATCGAACCGATTGAGATTTCAACCAACACAACAATTTCCATTCCGGATGCCTTGACGAGCCATGTTTACTATAAAATCAGGATCCCTGATACACCAAACTACTACCTGCTTGAGAATCGCCAACGAAATAGTGTTTTCGAAAAAGGGGATTGCGTCGAAGGAGCGTTGCCAGCGCAAGGTTTGCTCATTGCGAAAATTCAACCAGGAACATCGAAACGAAGGCAAATAACATGGATTGCGGCAGATGGGACATTTTCTGTCAGGGATAAAGGGGAAGCATCCGATGCATTTCAGCCGGGTGATAATATCGAATTAAGCATGGCATCCGGAAAAAAAAGGGTTCCAATTGCACCGCATCGCAGCGTGCATGTTCGAGTTCGAAGGCAAATGCAAGACAGGATTATTGTTAATATAATTTTTAAAAAAAATTAAAGCGGACAAAACAATAATTCGTTTCGTTAATTTAATTTGCAATACGGGCAGAGGATCGCTAAAATTACTCCCTGTCTTTGCAATATGACAGCTTGCCACCAGAAACAAATTTGATCAATTCGTCTCTAACCCATCTCTTGCTACTGCATAGTTGGTTGAGCAAATCCAGATCATCACTTTTTAAATTTCATTTGTAAATTATAATGCATAGCAATTCGTTTGGCTGGACGATAAGCTTAGTAAACACAATTTAGCAACAATATAGCTTTCCAGGCACGATAAAAGGGTGATTCTGCACGTTAAATCCACTTTCAGGTACAATCAATGGTGACTAAAAAGCAATCAAGCTTCTCGTATGATGTGCTCCTCATTGACGAGGATAAAAACCAACTTCAAAAAATGGCAAAATTGCTAGAACAAAATGGATTTGTCGTACACGCTGCGCCAAATAAACAAACAGCACTCCGAATTTTCCAGGAACAGGAATGCACGCTTGCGCTCCTGAATATTCATGCATCAATTGAATTTGGTTTGGAAATCCTAACAGCACTTCAGACTCTGAATTCCCATGTGCAGACAATTGTCACGACAAACGCCGAACTCCACCTAAACAATCCATTTAAGTCATTTAAAAACATTGTTATTTGCCATACAGGAAACGATGGGAACATGCACCATGTCCTCAACCATGTTCAACGTGCATTCAACCAGCTTCTTGAAAAACACTGCCATTCGCTTGAGAAAAAGCTCGACAAAAAGGCTGATCTCCTCGTGATCCTGCGGGAACAATTTTTTAAATTTTATAATAATAATCCGTCGATGTACCTAACTTTAAAGCGTGATGGGACCATCAGTTCAATTAATATGTATGGTGCGAGACTTTTAGGTTATGATAAAAGTGAATTGATTGGCAACGACGCAACGCTCATTGTTCATCCGGAGGATCGGGAAAGTTTTCAATCGCATATTGCTTCTTTTTCAGACGTGGAATCTTGCGGAATCCCATGGGAAATGCGAATTATGCGCAAAGACGGAACGACTTTCTGGGTTCGAAATACTGCCCAGAAAGTAAATAAAATATACGGGGATGAAGTCTTATTCATTTCATCTGTAGACATCACACAACTAAAGAAAAGTGAAATAAATTTACGTTTGAGTGAGAATAAATACAGAACCCACTTCGAACATTCTGCGGATGCACTTCTTATTATAAAAAACAACAAATTTGTTGATTGCAACGCAGCAACGCTTGAGATGCTTGGATACACGGATAAGAAAGAACTGTTCGAAACACATCCATCACAATTATCACCGGAGAAACAACCTGACGGGAGAAATTCCTACGAAAAAGCGGATGAAATGATGGCAATGGCTTTTGAAAAAGGCAGCCATCGTTTTGAATGGAACCACAAACGAAAGAATGGAGAAATTTTTCCGGTAGAAGTGTTATTGACAGCGATACCAATAGAATCGGAAACATTTCTTCACGTCGTCTGGAGAGACATCACAGAGCGAAAACTAAGCGAAAAAGCGCTGCGTAAAAGCGAAGAGAAATACAGAATACTGGTCGAAAACGCAGTTGAAATCATACTGGTAGTGCAGGATGGACGAATAGAGTTTATCAACCACAGATGCCGCAAATTATTGGGATACGAACCGGAGGAAATGTATGGCAAATACATCCACAACTACCTCCATCCCGAAGACAGAGACATGGTAATCAAACGTCATCAACAACGGATGATGGGAGAAAATCCTTCCGAAAATTATACTTTTCGCATTTTAGATAATAAGGGCAATACAAAATGGGTGGAAATCAATATCGCCCGGATAGACTGGAATGAAAAACCCGCAACTTTAAACTTCCTTACGGACATTACAGATCGCAAACAGGCAGAAAAAGATAAATCAATATTGGAAACGCAATTACGGCGCTCACAAAAAATGGAAACAATCGGTACTTTGGCCGGTGGCATCGCGCACGATTTCAACAATTTGCTTACCCCGATTTTGGGCTACGCTGACATGGCCCTTATGCGTGTCGATAAGGACGACACACTCTACCCAGACATGCAATGCATCATGAATGCTGCCAAGCAAGCAAAGGATTTAGTTCTGCAAATATTAACGTTTAGCAGACAGACTGAGCACGAGAGAAAACCTTTGGCACTGCATCTTATCGTCAAGGAAACATTGCAGTTTTTACGACCAACACTACCGGTCACCATCCAAATTCAGAAAAAAATTAATAGAGATTGCAGCAAAGTAATTGCCGATGCCACACAAATGCATCAGGTCATCATGAATTTATGTACAAATGCCTTTCATGCGATGGAGGAAACGGGTGGTATCTTGAGAATTGAACTCGATCAAATCCCCTTTAATGAAGATGTACATCTGCTGCATCCAGGTTTAAAAGCACAGGATCACGTCAGGCTTACCGTGTCAGACACAGGATGCGGGATGGATAATTTTACAAAAGAACGCATCTTTGAGCCATTTTTCAGCACAAAAAAAGGAGGCAAAGGAACAGGACTTGGCCTCTCAGTTGTTCATGGCATTGTTCATAGTCATGGCGGCGATATTTCCGTACAAAGCGAGAAACTTCATGGCACAACATTTCACGTTTTCCTGCCTGCCCAACAGAACCACACCTACCAGCCCACCACCACGAAGGCATCGATTCGTAAAGGCGAGGAAAACATCCTGCTTGTGGATGATGAAAGGATCATCGTGCAAATGCTCAAACGGATGCTGGAGGAATTTGGCCATACGGTTTTCGCATACACAAAGAGCAATGAGGCATTGGCCGCGCTGCGAGAAAAACCGGGATTTATCGACCTGTTGATAACGGATTTAACGATGCCAGTCATGACCGGATTGGAATTGACACGGGAAGTGAAAAAAGTACGCAGCGATTTACCTGTTATAATGATAACAGGCTATTCCGAGAAATTGAGTGAAGGTCTCATTCATGGATATGGCATATCGCAGATTATTTCAAAACCAATCAGAACGACGGAAATTACCGGCGCGATCGGCAAAGTTTTTGATCTTGAACAGAATGAAGTAGCAACGTAATCCTGTTTCATACCGTTCTTTGTGCATATTTCCAGCGATTTTCCCCATACAGCCCGGGAAAACAAACTTTATAAAACCACAAAAAAAAGGCGAACACCTATGTTCGCCTTTTTTAATTTTTATCAATGCGTGAATTATGAACGCATTTGGACCATTCTTTGAAATACTTCAAAAGATTGACCATCGGTTTTCACGATGGAGCGCAAAGTAGTCAGGCTCACTTCGCGATTTGCGACTGCTGTCGGACATATATTGTTTTTAAGAAGTATATTTTCAACTATCTGTGCCATGCTGTTTTCAAGCTCCTCTAAGCAAATAAATAATAAGAACAATTAAAAAACGTAATAAAAAATGCGACGGCAACAATAGTGAATAATAAAAAAAAATGCAATATTTTTTTATCAGAATTTATAAAATATTGCATTTCTCGCTCAAAAATTCAATGACAGTAGCACCGCAAAAACAGCATTCTGTTCCGATGTCTTTCGCAAAAGACACTTTTAACAGCATGATGTGGCAGATAAAAACTGTGAACCTGACGGTCTACCCTAACTCTTTCTTCATACCCCTTTCCACTGCCGCTATCAAATACGGCCGTAACTGCTCCGGTGGAATAATTTTATCCACCGAACCAACTTTCTCCGCTCGCTGGACACTGTGAATACCGTCAAATTCATCGGCAACTTCACCAAGTTTTTCTGAATAAACTGCCTGGTATATTTTCTCGCGCACATCTTTTAATGCGGCAATTTCGCCGTTTTCCGCTTTTGCAAGACGTTCATCCACATCGCGCATGCGTTCATCGGCGAGTACACGCTTTTTTACATCCCTGGCAAAAACGACAGCCGCCGCCGGCGCACCACCGATCACAGAGGCATAAGTTCCCTCCAGTGCGATGACTTCCATATTATCATGCAGTGCGTTGGAAAAGACGACAAATGCGCCGCCATGGTAGCGGGAAACAACAGCAAACACGATAGGGCCCTTGAAATTAACAACAGCACGACCAATTTCAGCACCGTACTCAAGCTGCCAATTGCGCAGGCTTTCGGGTGAGCCATCAAAACCGGAAAGATTGGCAATGACCACAAGCGGCCGGTTATCACTGGCAGCGTTTATGGCACGGGCTACCTTTCGCGATGCCTGTGGAAAAAGTGTACCACCCGTCCATTGTTTCGGGCCGTCAGCAGGGACGAATCCTGTTCTCGCCATCGGTCGCGATTCAATACCAATCATGCAGACAGGTTGGCCGCCAACATGAGCGTCCCAAACAACCGCAATCTCCGCATCCTGCATGGCGAACCAGCGCTCGAGATGCGGGTGATCCAGGTCTTTACAAGCACGCATAACCTGCCGTATATCAAACGGCTTTTTGCGGTCGGGATTGGATGTGCCGGAGAAGACATCACCGACGCGCTCAAATTCTCCGCCGTGCGGATATTCACAGACATCACGCTCCAACGGATCACTTGTTTCCGATTTGCGCGGAAAACGCTCGCCCGGCATCCGATAGGTATGATCATAATAACTCAACAGGATTTTCGCTGCTTCGGCGATATCCTTGGCAAAATATTGGGCTTGTCCGTTGGGTCCCATCACCCGCTCGTATCCACCGATGCCCTGGTTGTCTTCTGCGGCGATGCCCCCACTGTATTCCAGCGCTTGTTTGCCTGTCAGCACCATGGCACTTTCCGGCATCATGATGAGTATACCACGTGTGTGCATGAGCATCGTTGCTTCCGCATTCCAGTATGGTTGTGCGCCCACATTGATACCCGTGACGATGACATTGACTTCCCCGCCACGCTGGGTAAAGGTAATAAGTCGACGCAGAACGCGGGATATCCAATCCATGTTCTCTGTACCGCTGTCCATGGAAATCTTGGCACCGGCAGAAATGGCATACCACTCAACAGGAATTCGCATTTTCTCCGCGAGATCGATTCCTGCATTGATCCGGGCACACTCAGGTTCAGCCAGAGCACCAAGAGATTTACTCGGATCGCCCAGCAAGACCACGCGTTTCATTCCTTCAGGATATTTGGTTGTGTAATTGGTTAAAATCCCAACGATGATATTCGCTGAGTTGTTGCCATATTCGCGGCCCACCGGCAACAATTTGCCATCTGCATCAAAATCATATTCCACAAAATCGCCGGGAGGATAGTCGGCTCGGGCTGTATGTTTTTCCGGCGTCAGCATGCGGATCAGTTCATAAGGATAAATAATGCCGCGTTGACGCAAAAAGACCACTTTCCGAGTATAATCACTCATCACACGAATTTTATTTGTGCTCGGTTCACACTGGCGCATCACCACGCCGCCGTTGGCCGGATTTGAAAACTCAAGAATAGTCTCGCGCAATTCCCCTGTTTCTGAGGCAGGGACCTTTGCCCGCACAACAATTTTTTCCAGCGATAAACCAATCGTGGCAGGAGCCAGGCGATCCTGAAGTTCCTGCATCAACGGGGCTGGTAAATCCAGCATGGGCCAGACATTAATGACGATCCGGTTCCAGTACAACCGTTTACGCGGTGGCAATGCGCTCAGATACTGTCGAATGCCTGTCAGTGCATTGTGCAGCACATGTTCGAATTCCGGCAGCTGGGCCTGACCATCGTCGGGATTCTTCACTACGGTCAAATCACGCACTTCAGCAAAAGAGAATAAGCGTTCATCTTTGGGATTATCGTGCGCGACGGCACGGAAAAGATACACATTCTCGGCGGACGGCAGGCGTTCGATTCGAAAATTTTCCAGACGCCAGATTTCCAGGCGTTTCCCGATCATCGGGTGGAAACCGCGATAAAGCCGTTCCTCAAAAAAACCATCATCGTTTTGTCGGAAAGTATAGAACTGCACCTGCCCATCCTTAAATTCTGCCGTAGGATGCGTCAACGCGATAACAACACGATGAATTGCACGTTCGAACCTGACATTATTCTGCAGGAATCCCAGAATTCGTTCCGAGCAACCATCGATGGACTCACATGTGGTTTCGCTCCAGACGTAAAATTCAAACAGGATTTTCCGGTCCATCGGTATATCGCGAATGCATTCAGCGAGTGTGCTCAAATGTTCGTCAAATTTATCCACATGGGACGAGACAGAAATGATATGAAATTTATGGCCTTCATTATCAAATTCCGCTTCGAAGAAAACATCCTTGCCATAGTATGAAAATTTTTGATTTTCAAGCGTCACGATACGGTAATAGCGTCGAGTGAGTGTTTCAAGCAGATTTCCGACCATGCGCGGTTTACTTTTTTTGAACCAGTTGGTTAATGCCGGATGTATTGGCATCGGATACTTCACAAGTGTATTGATAATTTTGTCACGGTTTGCTGCATCCGGATCATCCTGCAGGATCGCCAATTGTACATCGACATTCTCAAACAGGTTCTGCCGTACTTTTTCAAGTACAGGTTGACCAAAGCACTTGTAGAGCACATCATGGGCCGCATCGTACACTTCCGGGAACCGGTTGCTCGATTCTGCAATGAGTCGTTGCAATGTGCTGCGAAATTTATCTACATGCGAACTCTGTAACACTTGCATACAGGATTGGTGACGCTGCAGTATTTCCAGAATTACCGGAAGTTGTTCTGACATCCGCTGGTGGGCTTTACAAATGCGATAGAGACTGCGCTCCA
>QQUM01000586.1 GCA_008501545.1 Calditrichota bacterium | reverse complement strand
TCACTGCCAAACATTGCAATACATGCAATCAGAAGAAAAAGAATAGGGAAAGCAAGCAGGAGATCGACGGTGCGCATAATTATCGCATCCCAAATTCCTCCAAGTAATCCAGCGCTTGCACCGAGCATGATTCCGACAAACAATGCCATGGCCGTAATAGCCAAACCAAGTCCAAGAGAAATTCTGGCACCGATCAACAAACGACTCAATATATCTCTGCCAAATTGATCTGTACCGAGTAAATTGGAACCACATGGCGATTGGTAACGGTGGGCAAGATTCTGTTCTAAGGGATTGTGGGGGGATATCGATGGGGAAAAAATGCCGAGAGAAATCCAGAAAATGAGTATACTCAAACCTGCGCAGGCAAGTTTTTGCTGTTTAAATCTAAGCCAGATTTTTTTTATCATCGTGTCGTCCGATCCGCGGATCCGCCAGTACGTATAAAAAATCGGCAATAAAATTTCCTATTACAACCATGAATGCAGAAATGCCAGTGGTTGCAAGCACGAGTGGATAATCTCGCTCCATCACAGCTTCCAAACTCAATCGTCCCATGCCGGGCCAGGCAAAAATGATTTCGACGATTAGCACCCCTCCTAATAAAAATGGAAAACTCAAACCAAAAACTGAAATCAATGGCAACTGCGTGTGTCGAAGCAGATAGCGTAAAAAAACCTGCAACGGGGAAAATCCTTTTGCAAACGCCAACTTGATAAAATCGGACTTGAGAACAGCAATTACATTTTCACGTACATAGCGCGCAATGCTGGCTGTGCCGGTTAAAACAATCGTTATGATTGGCAGTGCGATATGAGAAAGCCGGTCACGAAATTGCGCCCAACCAGACATCTCGTCTGCGAATAGAGAAGTGGCGTGTGCGCTGGGAAACCAGTTAAGCTGTAAGGAAAAAATGTAAATCAGCATTAAAGCCAGCCAGAATACTGGCGTGCAATAAAGCGCTACACATGTGTTCATGAGCATGCGATCTGCAAATTTTTGATGACGGAAGGCGGAGATACCGCCGATGGCTGTGCCGAGCAAAAAAATTGCCAATAAGGATGGCACTGTCAATTCCAAAGTATTGGGCAGCGCTTCGTATAACACTGCTGATACGGGTCGAAATTGCGAGTATGAATAGCCCCAATCTCCTTTGCACCATTGCTTCAGCCATTTAAGATATTGTACATGCAATGGCTGATCAAAGCCGAAATTCTGGCGTATGAGTTGAACTGTATCAGGAGGCACACTGGGCGAGATATATTTGTTAACCGGGTCGCCGGGGCTGAGATGTAAAACTAAAAAGGCGGTTGTTAATATACTCCAGATCAAAAAGAGCGAGATGAAAAATCGACGGAGAAGATAGTAGCGCATTCGTTTCACAATGTAATGAAAGAGTCTATATTTACAAACTGGTCTGAATTTTATTGAGAAACTTTTCAACCTGCCTTGCTTTGCCATGTGCTTTCAAGCTGCGATAATTTTTAAGAGATCTTTTAAGCGATTCAGCAGCAAGATCATTCCGGTTTTGCGCAAGGTGAAAATCTGCATACTTTCGATAAGTTTCTGCAAGACCAAGCTGATAATGAGATTTTTTGCTGATTTCCAGTGATTCGTCAAAATATTTTTTTGCCAGGTCCCACCTCTCACTTTTCGTATAAATGACTCCCAGCAATTTGCAGGCATCTGCCTCTCCTATACCCTTTCCCAACTTGTGAAATGTTCCAATCACAGAAAAACAATTCTTTCGCGCTAATTCCAAATCGTGCATCATCACATAAAGCTCGGCACGATTCAGTATCGCGTTAGCCTTGGTAATGGTGTCTCCAATTTGGGATGCAAATCGAATACTCAGTGCAAAACATCTGCCTGCTTCGTGCCACATATCCCTATCTCGATACAAGGTTGCCAGATTATTATATGTTTCTGCCAGACCTCGATAATCACCCAGTTTCTCGAACAATGGCAGGCTTTTCTGAAATGCTGCCAGTGATTTTTGCCACAGTCCTCTTAGACTGTACATGGCACCGAGATTGTTATTAATACAGGCAATCAGTTCATCTTCATCCAGCTGTTCGCAAATGGCCAGAGCCTGGTTGCAGACGTCTTCCATTTTTTTCCAGGATGCAAGCTGGAAATAAGTCGCGGACAAGCTGTTCAATCCATAGGCTTCATCCAACAATTCGCCGTTTTCCTGACAAATTTCCAGACTTTTCTCGAAACACTTTATCGCTTCCTTGAATTTGCCTTGTTGCTGAAACTTGAGATTACCCAGATAACGGCAAGAACGGGCATGGCGCGCCGCGTCATTTAACTCAACGCTGAGTTGTATCGCCTGCTCATAACACTTCTCTGCATCTTCCGTCAACCCCATAACGGCATAAGTTTCACCAGATTTCAGACACAGCTCTAATTCCTGGTGTTGGTCATGACTTATATGTGAATGTTTTTTCAAGTTTTCTACCAATGATCTAAAGTGATAGGCAGAAATTTTTATATCTTCGTCACTGAAAAGCTTACGGCCGAGTTTTTCGAGCAAGTAAGTCAGGTCGGCATCCCTCAGCAGATCAGGCGAGTCCAAGAATTTCTTGCTTGTTAGCAGTTTTCTCAGTTGAACGGCAGTGATAGTTTCTTCATTTATACTCAAGTCATTTTTTTTTGAACGAGCTTCCATGTTTTTTCAGACTTTCACATTTCAAATATTTTTAATCGTCATTTCATTGCAATCGTGCGGAACTAAACAACATTCATGTCAGATGATCGCTTTCGCTCAACTCCCAATTGTTATTCCTGAAATGACAGCCTGAAAGTTTCCAGGTTGTATTGCCTTAACGTAAAGAAAGCGTATATTGGGTAAAATGCCACACTTTCGCCTTCAGTTGATTTTTCTTTCTGTCAAACTTTGCATCAACTTCATACCAGGTCTCGGTCGTTTCATCGTACCATACCAGTACGATATTGTCATCGTCAATACCGGATAAATCCATGTCTTCAGTGTTAAGTGTAATCTCGACCATTTTGTTGAACCAGCCATCTGGCCCGAAGTCAACAATGACATCTTCAGTATCAAGAACATGGATGGATAATTCCGAATCATGTTTGAGGGCGTCCTTGCCTACCTCTATAGAATGACCACAGTGATAGATGACACCGCCCTGGTTTTTCTTAATATGCTTTGTGTATTTCGAACCGCGACACTTTTCATAGCCGCCGTCCTGCCGGATAGCCTCTGTGACGGCACCGAGTTGGTCGTGCAACTCGTTGCCTTTTGTGATGCCAAGTAGACCATCGTCGATAATCTTATCGAGTTTTTTACCGGTTTCTTCGATTTTTTTGATCGCTTTATCCCGATCCGGTGGTACATCGACCAACTCGTCCAAAGCTTTTTCAGCGTTTTTCAAAACATCACTTTCGAGTTTCTTCGCCAGCTTCGAATCGGGATCATCGTCAATCATCGATTACACATTCGCCATGAAATCCTGTAGTAATATAATGGCATCGAAGACACCTAATATTTCACCACGGTTTCCAAGCGTTTTGCCAAGCATACCCGGTTTCCACTTGATTGGCTTGATCTCACCAGTCAATGGCGTGCCATACTTCCATAATGACATGGATTGTGAGTCCTGAGACATATTTGGTGAAAGTACATTCGTCGGATGCTGCTCACCGCAACTCAAAGCAAAAACCAAACTACTAACACAAGCAAGGAAGAGGTATTTTGCCGACACGACAAAATTTCGAATGATGTTACCTCCCATGATGCAACTCCTGTAATTATTCTTCGTGGTAACTTTTGCACTGTCCATTGAGCAACAGCCACACAACCAATCTACTTAGCCCTGCCTGGTCTGAGATACGACTCGAGTGTTTTTATCTTAGAGAAAGTGTGTATTGTGTAAAATGATTTGTTTTGGCTGTGACAGTCTTATTCCGGGTATCAACATAACTCGGCACTGGCAGCCACTTACCTGAAGTTTCATCAAACCAGGCAACGGTCAATTCCTTTTCACTTTTTTCACCTAGAAAGGCATCCGCGTATGAAATCGTAATTTTCACATAAGTATTGAAAGTCTGGTCGGGCCCGAAATCGGCAATCGCGGCATTGTTTTTATCCAGCGATATATACATTTTTTGATCATTTGAAAGTGCACCAGGTGGAATGACCATCCTGTGCCCACCATGTTCGAGTATGCCGCCTTCTTTCACTGTCATAAATTCTACAGCAGTCGTGCCTAAAATACTGCTGGACCTATTTTGTGATTTGTATAGCAATGGCATGAGAACAATTGGTTTCAGCCCACTCTGCTCGTTACTCTCCAAACGTAACTGCTCCGATGTGTTAGGGCCATTTAGGGGAATATTTTGGCAACCGTGCGAAAACCATACGGAAGCACTAAAGATGAAAATCGAAAAATACAGGGCCGTTCTTTTCATAATCAAATTCTCTACCATGATATACCACCTTGAATAATATGAATGATTGTTATTTTACTTGTTTTAATGGATTACCGTTTTTTTTTATTTTCCCTAGATAAGGCGTAATCAAGAAGAATGATCTTTCCTGGGATAGCGTAAGTCAATATCCAAAATATGATGCTTCATGAAAGACTTATGACGAATTTCTGCTCGACCCATTAGATCATCTCCAGAGATGGTTTTCATGTTATAAAAGAATTCTGAACTGATATTGATCATTCACAAATCGCAATGAATATGCCAGTGATGTGATTTCGAGTTACATTTTGTTTGATACAATTTTTAGCTCTTTAAAAACAGGTAGTTGTATACATTTCAGAAATATACGCCACCGTATTTTATTTCGCTCGTCAATCCAAAGAATGTAACCTTTCGTTCTAGTACAGGTTTTTTTAAATAAAAAACGGAATGTTTTGTTACACTCCCAAGGGTCTCATTGAACGGCGACTTTCGCTAAAACCAAGCTGATTCTTTTTTGTAGTGGCGTCTGTAAATTCAACTTATGAACTGTCCAAAAGATGTGTAATGCTTGCTTATCCCTGCGGTCCAGGGCCAGGTAAGTTTCCGCCAGGAGAATATATAGTTTAATTTTTCGCTTTACGGAGCACAATTTCCATTTCCTTCCATTGTGCAAGTTTTTTGTAAATTTCAGCCAGCTCTTGTAAAATATCGACAACCAAGGTGTCGCTAACCTGACGAACCTTTGTTTTCGCGTAGGCTTTTAAGTAGTTTTTCTCTGCTTTTTGGTATTTCCGTTCTTTATTAAATGATCGGGCCAGGTGATATTGAGCAGCAACAAAATCCGGATCGTATTTCAGAGCCAATGTGAAAGCATGAATACGTAATTGCACATTCTTTTCATTCAAACCCTGATTAAACCAGTAATTGGCGGCCGGATTTTGAGTTGGGGCAGGCAAAATCGCAGGGACGAACATGAGACAAAAAAATGCGCTGACAAATGGCCTGGTTTTGAAAGTACAAATCAAATTGAGTATTTCTAATTCTTTGTAATCAGCACTGGCACATCGCATGATCGTTTACCTTAAAGCAGAAATTTACCCCAGGCTGATACTATATTCTTCAATTTTTCGATTGAGTCGTGGGCGAGAGATGCCAAGTATTTTCGATGCATGGGTTTTGTTACCCTTTGTCATCTTGAGTATTTCAGCTATCAAATACATCTCGGAATCTTTGAGCGAAAGTCCACCGCGAGGAATTCCTATTGCGCGTTCCCAGCCATTGGCTGTTTTGTGCTGTTTCTGAATATCCTGCTCTTTTATACACAATGCAGATTTCAGTTCGGCAAGCTCGATAACCGTTGATTCACCCAGAACAACCACACGCTCAATCACATACTGCAATTCACGAACGTTACCGGGCCAATCGTATTGCTGTATAAATTGTTCAGCAGCCGGAGATAGTTTGCGCACTGGTAACGCATATGTGGCGGAATGCTTTTCTAAAAAGAATTTTGCCAATTCCAGAATATCCTCACCGCGTTCTTGAAGTAGTGGCAGGTATATGTTGATCACACTGAGGCGGTAGTATAAATCTTTGCGGAAGCTGCTGTTTTCAACTAGTTTCTCAAGATCTGCATTTGTTGCTGCGATGATCCGCGTATTTACTGAGATATCTTTGAGGCCACCCAGACGACGGATTTTTTTTTCTTCGATAGCTTTCAAGAGTTTCGCCTGCAGCAATAAATGCATATCGCCGATTTCATCAAGAAACAGGGTGCCACCGTCTGCGAGCTCGAAAAGGCCTTTCTTGCTGAATTTTGCATCTGTAAATGCCCCCTTTTCATAGCCAAAAAGCTCGGCTTCCAACAAATTTTCCGGAATAGCTGAGCAATTTACTTCAACAAACGGACTGGTCTCATTTTTATGCGTCCCGTAATGAAGACAGCGTGCAATCACCTCTTTCCCAGTACCGGTTTCACCCTGGAGGAGAACAGTGACTACAGGACGTTTGATGATTTTTTGGACAATGTCCATCACAACTTGCATCTGTGGGCAGCCGGAAATAATATTATGCAAATCAAACGTGTTTTGCTGATCAGCCTGGAAAATGGCGCCATTCTTCTTTTTTTCCCACTTTAAAAAAAATCCAGACAGGCATTCCCTCAATTTCTGTGAATTCGGATTTGCCGCGATAAACTCGTTCACCCCCATTCGTACGCATTTCACGACATCTTCTATACTCGGTTTTTCTGCAATAGCGATGATGTTGCATTGTTCACCGGATTTGAAAAATGCAGATAAAAACTTCAGAGCATGCGTACGTCTTGATTCCATATCTAAAACAATCAAGTCAGGAGTTTTTTTGGAAAAGGAATCAAATGCGGTTGTTCCTGAATCCGTACAGAATAAATCGATTGATTCAAAATGCTTCGTAAAGCACATTCTGACTGCATGTTCGACCGGTGGGTCCCCAACAACCAGCACATGGAATTTCAATTCTACGGAGAATGGTGTTTCATCGTTGCGCTTTATGTCCATATATCAATGGTGTTTTGGTGATGAAAAATGCTGGAAGGTCCCTTTCCAATATCTAATTTTGGCTCAAAATCCTTGTGTTTGTTTCATTATGCAAATTCTAAAATATTATACCTTCAGGCATCTTTCATAGAATAGCAACCAAATATGATCGAGCGATATGTACTGGAATCATGAAAGAATTCTAAAGAAATAACAATTAAGAACCAACCTAAGTATAGTCGTACTTTCCACCTCGTATTGTCATTCCAAAGTCCAATTTTCAATGTTGGGCAAGTATCCTCTCACATCCATTTTAATATTGCGAATCCGCTTGCACACAATGGCGGGATTTTCTTGCATATAGAGAAAAGCGTATGGATAATCCCGGGCAACAATGTTTTGAAAGCGTCGCCAAATCTGTTTGATTTTTAATGGATTCATTTCACTGCGTGCGGCTGTCAAAAGTGAATCGACAACCGGTTGTGTATATGCTCCTAAATTATAGCCATTTTTAATTGCATCCGAATGCCAGATTTGTGCGGGATTGATAGTATAGCCGGTTTTCCAGGAGAGAAAAACGGTATCAAAGTCGCGTCGCTGCAGCACATCTTCCACCAATTTTCCAGCCTCTACCAAATCGATGTTCGCTTGAATACCAATTTTTTGCAAATCATTTTGAATCATTACCAATGCATCACTTCGAAGCTTGTTGTCTGCATTGGTTTTCATTGAGAACTCCAAAGCCTTACCGTTATTTTCCAAAATTTCATTTTTATTCATGTCCTGCCAGCCAGCCGCTTGCAGCAGCGTTGCAGCTAAATGCGGATCATAAAGGTGCTTTACCAGTGAAGAATCGTATACTGAAAAATAGGGCAAAATTGGCCCTGCTATTTGTTGGCCATTGCCATTCAATAGTGCGTGTATCAAATTGTTACGGTTGATAGCTTTGGCAATGGCTTCACGCACACGCACATCCTTAAAAATTGGCCGTTCCAGGTTGAAGGCGAGAAAGCTATAACCACGATCAGGATATTTGATTATTTGAATGTTCGGTTTATTGGATATTTCATCCAGCTTGTTCGGAGAAATATAAGGCAATACATCGATATCGTCGGTTA
>QQUM01000546.1 GCA_008501545.1 Calditrichota bacterium | reverse complement strand
TAGATGGATTTTGTCTTGGTGGTGGTAATGAACTGGCAATGGCCTGCAACATGCGGTGGGCATCTGAAAATGCAAAATTTGGACAACCGGAAGTCAATCTGGGTCTCATTTGTGGTTATGGTGGCTCGCAACGATTAGCACGCTTGATAGGTAAGGGCAGAGCCATTGAATTACTTGTATCCGGCAATATGATTGTCGCATCCAAAGCGTATGAATTTGGTCTTGTAAATCATGTAGTAGCGCAATCTGAACTTTTGCCTGCATGCAAAAAATTTCTGCAGGTCGTTATGACAAAAGGACCTCTTGCCGTACAGCTCTCCATCGATGCTGTAAGCAGGGGTTGTGAAATGTCCCTGGACCAGGGCGTCGCACTCGAAAATGAATTATTTGGTCTCATAAGTAGCACCGAAGACAGCAGGGAAGGGACATCGGCTTTTCTTGAAAAACGAAAGGCTGAATTTATCGGCAAATAATGCTTGCAAAATTTTTATGGATTATGTTTCTTTAGCTGATTTTTCATTTCTTATTGAACGAGTAAGTGTAATTATTTTTTGGTAAAAAAATGGGTAAATCGCACAAGAAAAAACAATTCATTGATGAAGAGAAAGCATCACAGAAAAAATTAATTAAAACCCTGCAAAACAAACGCAATCGTAAAAGCAAATTTCCTAAGCACCATGAACAGGATGATGAACAATCTTCCGAAAACGAAAACACCGATGATAAATGGTACTTTGAAAATGATGATGATTAAATCTTGTTGATGTGATTTTTCAACAATTTTTATTACCAAAAGACAGGCTTTGCTTGCCAACCAGTGTAATCCCTCTTCTGCCAGGAAAGTTTTTTCTACCAGTTAAAAAAAATTTGACGATACTTTCATATGTATGCCTGAGACGTCATTTAACAAACACTGGTGGAAAATATCATGAGCGTAAAGCATAGTGCTGATGAAAAAAGAGAGTCCATGGATGACCGTCGTAAAAAACCAACGTCTCCGGTGAGCTCTTTTTCATTTAACAATGGCAAACGTGAAGCACCACGTCGCAAAGAAGACCGCTGGCAAAACTATTTTGTTGACCGCTACAGCAAACGTATATTTGGTGTCGTGTTGCTCATTCTTACCATGAGCCTTATCGATGCGCTTTTTACTTTACAACTTCTCAATAACGGTGCGTCTGAGATTAATCCGGTGATGGCCCATTTTCTGGAATATGGACCATTGGAATTTCTCATCGCCAAATATATTTTAACCGGTGCATCGGTATTGCTGCTCCTCATTTACAAAAATGTTTATCTTCTGAAAACACGCGTAAGAGCAAAATACCTTTTTATACCAATTTTGGGAATGTTTGCCCTCGTTATTGTATGGGAAGTTTTTCTTATTGTGAGTTCAAATTGAATTTCTTACTTTCTGTCCAATCAAATTTTAGCTGACCGTCTATATTCAAACAACTAAAGTAGAAACAATGATTCAGTCCCATGCACGCACAAGCGCCTGGTTTGTTTTCCTGTTGGTCACAGTGTGCCTTTCAGGTGGCTCTTGTGCCGGCTCTGCACCACGTTACACAGAACCCAGCTACCAGTCCAGGCAGGGAAACATACAAGACGCCGAAATCAAACCCCATTTTAACACAGGAAATATCACTGTTGATATCTATCCGCAGCGTGGAGAAGGTTATATAGACCTTGCCGTCCGCATAAGCCATAACCCAAAAAGTTGGAAGAAATTACGAGGTTGGAATCGCGATGGCGGACTACAAGCCGGGCGAAAAATCAACGTTCCATTTGAGTTTCTCAATACAAACTACCGCATGCTGGCGATCAAACTACTTTTCCCGAAAGATAACCTGAATTCAAAAGGTTGGCAGCATGTTGTAACCCATAAAGGCGAAACCATGTGGTTTATTGCAGAAACTTTTACTGGTGAGGGCGAGCAATACATTGCAATTCAAAAAGCGAACAATAAACAAGAAGGGGAGACGATTTCACTGAATGAGCACATCCTGATTCCATTTGACATCTTATCCAGTGATTTCAGTGAAACATTGCCCGAACATCCTGAACTCACCTATTCACGCGATAGCGCTGGAAATTTATTCGCAGAGTATGAATTAAAAAGTGGCGAGGCATTGTACAGTGCAGTCGTTGTTCGATTTACAGGACGAATTGAACCGGACGATGTTAACTCCATGGTTGACAAAATCCTACGCATAAATGGCATCGCAGATCCGCGCTCCATTCGTAGTGGAACAAAAATTAAAATACCTTTCGATGATCTATCAGACGATTTCGCCAACAGTGGAAAACCGGACAGGACCATAACAGTAAAGCGGGATAGAACGAGCAGTCGCATCTATGTCATCCTGGATGCAGGACATGGTGGCTCCGATCCAGGTACAATCGTGAACGGATTGACCGAAGATGAATATGCCTATGATATCGTCGTTCGGACAAAAAAAGAGCTCGAGAGAAAAGGTGCCAGGGTTTTCCTCACGGTTTCCGATCCCAATGATGGCTTGACACCACGTAACAGGTCACGACTGATCAATGGAAAAGGAGAACGATTAAATACAGCGCCAAATTGGACCATACGCGATTCAAGGATTTCGGTCAATCTTCGCGTATATCTTGTGGACAGCATCTATCAAAAATTGATTCGGCAGGGCGTGAAACCTAAAAACATCTATCTCATCAGCATTCATCTCGATTCACTTCATCCAAGTATTCGTGGAGCGATGGTTTATTATCCGGATGTGAACATGAGAAGAGGACAATTTCGCGCTCCCGGTTCCTTTTATCGTCATTATGCGGAAAGCAAGCGTCGTGTAATCAAATATAAATTATCCGACAACAGGCGCGCTGCCTCGTACAGTTATGATTTTGGTCGTGAGTTAATAAAATTATTCAAAAGAAATGGAATGCCCATTCACGAGGTCAGACCTATTCGACCTTTCGTTTATCGCAACAACAGCAAATGGGCACCGGCTATCGTACGTTACAGCAAAGTCCCCAATTCAATCCTGCTCGAAGTTGTAAACATGTCTAACAAGCATGATCTAGCCTTGCTGAAAGATCACCGTTTTCGCCAAAAGACGGCAAGATTAATCACAAACGCTATTTTGTAAAGCAACGCCTATGGCAGTCTCCTCAAAAAATACCGATCGCGTAATCATGCATTTGGATATGGATGCGTTTTTTGCAGCAGTCGAACAATTGGATAATCCCGAATATCGGGGCAAACCGGTCGTGGTTGGAGCAGATCCAAAACAGGGAACAGGCAGGGGAGTGGTCTCTACCGCCAGCTATGAAGCACGCAAATATGGTATTCATTCCGCACTGCCCATTTCAAAAGCTTATCGATTGTGTCCACATGCCATCTTTCTTCGCGGTCGAATGCATCGCTATGCAGAATTATCACACCAGGTAATGGATATCATTAAAAATTATTCGCCTGTTCTGGAACAAATAAGTATTGATGAAGCTTTTGTCGATATCAGCGGGTGCATCCGACTCTTTGGACCGACGAAAAATATTGGCTTGAAGATAAAAGAAGACATACACGCGCAAACCGGCTTGCGGGCAAGTGTTGGTATTGCACCAAATAAATTTATTGCTAAAATAGCCTCCGATCTCGAAAAGCCTGATGGCCTGACAATTTGTGAAAAAGATGGGGAAAAAGCATTTCTCGCCCCTTTACCAATTCGCAAACTATGGGGAATTGGCGCCCGGACAGAAGAACGATTACAAAACATGGGTATCAAAACCATTGGCGATATTGCTGATTTTGATGCAAAAAAATTAACCACGAAATTGGGCGTTTGGGGGTTCGGCCTGTGGAAACTAGCCAATGGTATTGACAATCGAAAAGTTGGAACACCGCATAAGAGAAAATCGATAAGTGAAGAACGCACGTTTTACGAAGACGTTGCCGACTACAATATGGTCGAAAAAACGCTCTTTAAAATAGCAGACGATTTGTCACGAACCATGCGCCGGAAATCGTTAAAGGGCCGCACAATTACTTTAAAATTACGCCTGGAAGGTTTTGAAACGCACACGCGCAGTAAAAAATTAACCGACTATGTTCATGATGCGGATTCCCTACGCGCAGTGGCTGTTGATTTGTTTCGTAAATTTCCGATAGCAGAACGAAAAGTGCGCCTTGTCGGTATAGCTGTCTCCCAGTTAAATACGCTGGGTGGTGAGCAACTTCCTTTGTTTGACAACACGGTTATAAACAATGAAGAGCTTGAGAAATTACTGGACGAACTTAAACAGCGTTTTGGGGAAAAAGTTGTTATGCGCGGCTCATTCTTAAAAAAGAAATAACGCGTCCTGGATTCGACACGCCTGTCTAATATTGTGTCCACTGTAGAGACAAGACTGTACAATTAAACATCTTTTTATCCATTCCTGATTTTTCCCAACACAATACAACTAATTGTTTTTCTGTTTCTAAACAACAATTACAACTCTGGCATATACTTTGACTTAGTCTGATCAATTCCAGATTGCACCGTATAATTAAACTTTCTGGAGAACCGAACCCAAATCAAAAGTATGGCTGGACATGGTAGAAAAATCGCACAAACCGAACGAGCTTTTCCGGACAGATTTAGAATCAGAGACTGATCTTGAGTATTTAAAAACCCACCATCTAAAAAATGCCGAGAGAGCTGCATTGTTTAACTCGAATCCATCGAAGACTTTTTATACGTTATACAATCAGCTCAACGGTGGTAAAACAAAATCTCAATTGCGGGAAGATGACGGCCAGGATGCAAGAAAAATTTCAAAAGCCTTGATCGACAACAGTGAGATCAGGCAAAAGCAAGTGCTTATTGTTGCAAGCGCAGGCAAAAATTCAGGCTGTTCGCAATTTGTTCTTTCTCTTGCCAATGAATTGATGCAATATAAAAAACGCACAGTTGTTGTCGATGCGAATACGGTATCCCGTGGATTTACACGGTTTACGCGCAAGCAGAGCGATGGCTATGGTTTAACCGACTTGCTTGCAGGTGAAGCACCTGTCTGGCGGTGCATTGAGCGGCTGGATGATTCAGAAGTATTCCTGCTGGAACGTGGCCGGCTGCGAAACAATTTGACGCGCATCCTACTGGAACGCAATATCAACGAATTGCTCGAGCTGTTTCACGATTTGTTTGATTTTATCATAATTGAGTTACCACCGCTCCTGACAAATTCCAGTTTTGAGCTTTGGAGTAGTCAGGGCAATGCCCTTTTGTTTATTGATGAATCCAATGGTAATCATGATGAACTTCTGCATAAGTTTCAGTTACAAATGCGGCAAGCCGGTATGGAGTTCTGGGGGAAAAGTACATCGTCAAACCTGATAACACCAGTGGAGAATTTTCCGGAATGAGCTATTTTCAGGACACACCTGTTGTTATTTTACCGCAGCACCAGAAAGTTATGCAACCGCTTGCAAAAGATGATGATGCGCTCCTGCTTGAGATTGGTGATGAACCGGTAATTTACAGGACATTGAAAAATTTGGTAATAATGGGATTGCGGCAAATACTGATTCCTGTGACTGAACAACATGATGCATTACGCAACTATCTGCAAAAGATACATATTCCAGGACTGAGAATTCGAGTCCTTGAAACCAGTAAGAAAAGGAGTGAAGCTGAACTTCTGAATTACACTTTAAAATGGGTTGATGCGGCATGTTTTTTTGTACTTACATCTGAAGTCTTACTCAATGAAAGTCTCATTGAGTTTTTCAAAATACACAAATCACAGAAAAATACACTGAGCATCGGTGTGCGGCAAATCGCCCACGATTCCCGTTTTGAAAGCATTATTCAGGTACAGCACCCTGAACAAAATTGCTTGAAATCAACAGTCGAAAACTGGCAGTACTACGCATGCGGTATTTATCTTATCGAAAAATCATTTTTTAAGGAACAAGCGGACCGCATAAATGCAGATACATCAATATTTGATATTGCAGATGAAGTTATGGAAAACAGCAAAGCACGTGTTGTAGACCTGGGTGCGTTTTGTTCAGATTGGCGCACACTTGATGATTTTCTGCAAGCAAATTTTAAATGGATTGAGCACCTGTACGGGAATTGCAAAAGCAGCTACCTCGATTCCGGAGGCGCTGATGCTCCGTTGCGGGTAGGGGAGGTCTTTATTCATCCTGATGCCAAAGTAAGTCCAAAAGCTGTACTCATTGGTCCAGTGATAATTGCACGCGGTTGTGTAATAGAAGAGCAGGCCATTGTGCAGCGATCTGTTATACGTCGCAATGTTCGCATTAAAAAAGGAGCATTTGTCAAAGATTCGATCGTCAACACGGGGACAAGTTTAAAGAAAAAAGGCCGTTACAGTGGTCGTCTTGTTCTGGAAAACGAGGCAAATTTTAGCATCGGACATTTCAGGCAAACTTCAAAAATACTGCATGATTTTACATATTTTAATTCTACATCAGGTAGCCCTACTAAAACTCCGCAATCACAAAAAACATTCGATGTTGTTGCATAAGTGCTTTTTAATAAAGGAACGATTCTATGAATGTAAATAGCCTGGTATTTGTAATGGTTCTGTTTTTTTCTGTTTATCTTGTGAAGACAAGCACAGCTGCAAAGACGCAAATAAATCAATCTTGCACAGCCGTTGAAAGAAGTGCATCGGTTCCAAAAAACGACCTTATCATACAAATCAACGAAAATGTAAGTTGTAAACTATCGTCCTATCAATCTGAATGAACATGACTCACCGGTAAATTACAGATTATTCTACAAACATTTCACGCAAATTTCACTTTAAAGTCTGGTTAAAAAGTTTCAGTATTCGGCGATATTCATCCGTCCATGAGCTTGGTTCTCGAAAACCATGGCCTTCCATCGGATAAAATGCGACCTGCCAATCTTCTTTTCCCAATTCGATGAGTCGCTGTGAAACCCGCACGACATCCTGAAAATGAACATTGCTGTCCATCATACCAGCGCACATGAGCAAGTGGTCCTGCAATCCTTCCGCAAAATAGATTGGACTGCTGCGGCGATAGGCTGTGGTGTCGATCTGCGGGCTATTGAGAATGTTTGATGTGTATGTGTGATGATAGTGCGCCCAATCACCGACTGGCCGCAAAGCCGCGCCACTTTTGAAAACACCCGGTTTTGTGAACTGCGCCATGAGTACAATGAATCCTCCGTAAGATCCGCCGTAGATCCCAATTCTTTCAGGATCAATACCATGCTGCTCTGCAAGCCACTTTGCACCATCAACCTGATCATCCAGGTCTTTACTGCCCATATGACGGTAGATTGCTGTTCGCCAGTCGCGGCCATAGCCTGCGCTACCCCGAAAATCGATATCCAGAACAGTGTAACCGAGATCGACGAGCATATTGTTAAACATATATTCCCGAAAATAACTTGACCACCATTTGTGTGCGTTTTGCAACCAACCTGCGCCATGTACAAAAACAACAGCAGCGCCATTCGGAGTCTCAGGTTTATAAAGACGAGCATAAGGTTGATTCCCATCTTCCGCTGGGATGCGTACAATTTGTGGAACACGCCACGAATATTTTTTCCATTTATCTGTTGTTGACAAGGTCAGGCGTTTTATTTTTGCACCGGATTTTGCTTTTTGAATATACAAATCCCATGGCTCATTGCTGAACGACCGGCGAACCAATAAATGTTTACCGTTTGGTGATAGATAACCATCATTTCGCCCGGGCAGGCTCGTCAGTTTTGTTTTTTTGGAACCATCGAGTTCCATACGGTAGAAATGACGTTCACCGGGATGCTCTTCGTTTGAACTAAAAAACCAGTATTTTTTATCGAGGGAAATGTGTGGGTTATAAATTTCATATTTCCCTTTGGTAAGCGCCATTGTGTTGCCGGTTTTTAGGTTATAAACATACAAATGACTGTAGCCACTTTCCTCACTGCAGAACCATATTCCACTATCGTCCGGCATCCATCCCTGAGTGCCCGAGCCGTTCCACCAGGAGATTCCCGGTCCACCTATCCAGGCATCATCATGTTGATGCTCAAAACTTCGCAATTGTCACGTTGCCGGCTCCAGAAATGCAAGCCAGCTGTCTTTGTTGTCCCGGGAACCGACTTCCACAAATGCCTTG
>QQUM01000371.1 GCA_008501545.1 Calditrichota bacterium | reverse complement strand
CAGTGCCGGATTCTATGAATTTCGGTTTCCAGGGGAATTCTTCATCAACAAAGTAACACAAACATGGCTTGCCAAGTTTTTTGGCGTGACGATACTCCTGCTCGGTAATGGAATAGTCGTCGCCATCCGGCACATAACCATAGCGCCATGCGTAAATACCGATGCAAAGGTCGCATTCTTCAACCATTTTCAGACTGGCAACTTTCGGCTCATCGGGCAAAGTGCCCATGTATTCCATGCCGATGTACTTCTGCTTCTGATCGTTGATGGCTTTTTCAGCTGCTTTGCGGTAGTCGATGAGATCGATGTAAGTGGAGCTGACGAATACGCGAAAAATGGATTTTGGCATGAGTGATCCCCGAAAGAACATTCATGATTTTGTCAATTAAGTTGTTGAACCTGCTTTATTCATGCAATGCTTCAAGTGAGCGATGTGCAGGGGACATCCCCTGCAAAATCCTGGTGTTTATGAATGAAGCAGGTGAAATGAATATAGTTGCATTTGCAGGGAAAAACAAGATGAAGAAATTGGAAAGGAAAACGACTACGACCTAAACTGAGTGCTTCATAGTAAGGCAACTCATTTGGGGGAACTGATTCGCACAAGTTTTATCCGACAATCAAGCTCTGGCAGTCATGTTGCTTCGCCAGCTTTCAGCTCGGGTTCAATGCATTTTATCAAATCCCGGCATTCCACGGTTCCTGGTGGGGTCATGGAGATTCCGGTATTCTGCTGAAAAACGCAGAAACCGGAATGACGCCTATCCAAGATAATCCCCAAAAACAAAAAAAGGCAGACCAAATGGCCTGCCTTTTTTTAAAAATTCTTTTCAGCGCACGGCTGAAATACCTACGCTCATGAAAAGCCGCTGGAGGGGCTGCAGCCGCCGCCACCGGTGGCAAATCCTAACGAGCTTGTACTGGATGATGCAAATGTGCTAAGCAATTTGCTCACTTCGGAGCTGCCACATTTTTCACATTTCACATCATCATCGGAAGCGCGCATTGGGCGCAGCAGATCGAAACGTGCGTTGCAGTCTTTACATTGGTATTCATAAATTGGCATGTTTTCTCCAAAATTTAAGCAGGAATGCCTGCATAGTATTGCAATTTATCCTTTAAAACACTCTTTGGTTGCACACCAACCATTTGCTCGGCAACCTCACCTCTGTTAAAAATCATCAGAGTTGGAATGGAACGGATGCCGAACTGCATTGCCAAATGCTGGTTCTCGTCGGTGTTTACTTTGCCGACTTTTATAGATTCGTGCATTTCATCAGCCAACTCTTCGACTGTTGGTGCAACAGCGCGACAGGGTGCGCACCAGGGTGCCCAGAAGTCGACGAGAACTGGTTTATCCGATTTGATGACTTCGTTTTCAAAATTTACGTTTGTTAATTCAATTTCGTGTTGTGACGCCATTTTATTACTCCTTAAAGAAAAGCATTTTTGTTTACTTTTCTCCTTTGGATGCACTTCTTTTTAATTTCGGTCAACAATATTCTTTATCAGGAATATTTAACATGAATCATCCAGCATCGCCATCAATCTGGTAGTAACCTCATTGGGAACTTGCACGTCCGGTATTTTCCGATACAAATGCACAGTGTTTCGAATTGATTTCAGGCAACAACGACAATCTTCGCAGTTATCGACATGCTCCATTAATTCCTGGCAAAGCTCCGAATCGATGTTTTCGCCCAATTCATCGCAAATGCGGTTAAATAGATTAGGACATGGCATGATTGCTTTCCTTCCGCTGATCATTATAAACTTGCAGGATTGCGTTTCGCAGCTGAATTCGTGCACGTTTCAAACGTGAGTAAATCGCCTCATGGGAAAGATTGAGTATTTCTGCAATTTTTGGCGTTTCAAGCTGTTCAACATCTTTTAAAATGAAAACAACACGGTATATATCCGGCAACGATTCGATTGCCTCCTCCAAAACATGGCGTGACTCTTTATTGAGCAGTTCATCGAACGGCGTCTTGCCATCAGGAAGCAACCGCGAAGGCACAACAGGCGCAAGATTGGCATCTTCGATATCCGTCAGTCGATTGTTGATGCGCTGCCGCTCACGCAGCTTCATTAAAGCTGCATTTGTGGCAATGCGATAAATCCAGGTACTCAGCTCACTTTCCTCGCGAAAAGCGCCAATTTTATCAAAGATTTTGATAAATGTCTCCTGCAGGATATCTTCCGCATCTTCGCGATTGATGAGCATTTTCAAAGCCAGATTGTAAATCCTGGTCTGGTATTTTTCAACGAGTTCGTGAAATGCCTGTTTGTCTTTATTTTTTAGCCTTCGGATAAAATCCGCATCGTCAGTTTGATGATTCATATTGCCTTTTTGTTCAATTATTCCTAAGATTTTCTTGTTTTCATAAAATCATCAAAAGACATCTTGTCGTAATACTTGCCATCGAGAAACTCAAGGATCGGCATAAATTGATCCGGCTGTATGAAACCAGAAATTTTGGTAATAAACTCACCTTTCTCGTTCATAAAAACCGTTGCCGGATAGCCTCGAATTCCCAGCGCCGCCGTGAGTTGCCGGCAAGTGAATTGCTGTCCTCTGTATGATACCATGGTATTGCTTTCAGCATTTATTTTTGCAAAAAGAAATTTTTCGTTCCCATAAGTGACAACTTCAGAATTTTTATAGGTTTGTTCATCCATCACTTTGCACCATTTACACCAGTCGGTGTAAAAATCCACAACGATATGTTTGTTTTCTTTCGCCGCCCTGGTAATTGCTTCTTCGAATGAAACCCAATCGACGCTTTTGTTCTCATTGGCCACAATGTCTCCTGAAAAAAGGAGCATGATGACAGCGATTACTTTCATAATGTTCATTATTGTGCTTTTCATTTTATCCTCATCTGTTGAGTGAAGCCTGTTCATCCACAATTAATCAAAAGGAAATTAAATCATCAATGTTTAGATTCCATAAATGCAAAAATCAGGCAACGAGAACTTAACTTTCACAGAAAGACCTTTAATTTATTTTAAATTTATCGGTAATAAAAGGACTTTTTGCTTTATTACAAGTAAACAACCCCTGTGTTCTGAAGTTCATTCCAGGATTTGGGATAGAATCCATTTGTCATGCTGCATGACTGCAAATTTCTTGAGAATTTCAAATAAATAAGATATTTTGTTCTCCCGCAAACTGTTAATTAAGAAAGTTTGGAATCCATGCATATTCATCAACTCCTACCTCTCATTAAAAACTTACACAATCAACTTCGCGATGCCGTCGTTCTTACCTGTGAAAAATCATCCATAGAAAATCTCTCTTCGATTGAATGCGAACGTGACGATGACACCATTTACGCCATCGATTCGGTCTGCAAAAAAGAGCTGATTGAAATCGGCTCAAAAGAAATTGCCCTGCATGTGCCGATCGTGCTCATCGCCGAAGGATTGGAAAATGGCAAAATGGTACTGCCCGAAGGCGCAAAAGAGTCGGATGCGATGGTCCGAATGATTGTCGATCCAATCGATGGAACCCGCGCGCTCATGTATCAAAAACGCAGTGCCTGGATTCTCACTGGTGTCGCACCAAACAAGGGTGACGAAACCAGGCTTCAGGACATCCAGCTCGCGGTGCAGACTGAGATTCCCCTTGTCAAACAACACTTGTCCGACCAGCTATGGGCCATTCGCGGCAGCGGTGTACAAGCCGTTCGTCACAACAGGATAAGCGGTATGGAATACTCGCTAAAACTCCAACCTTCCCAGGCAACGACGATCGCCCATGGCTTTGCCATGCTGTCTCGCTTTTTCCCCGGCGCCAGAGATATTATCGCTGAAATGGATGAGAAAATCATTCATGGCGCACTTGGTTCCGTCGAGCCGGGCAAGGCGCATTGTTTTGAGGATCAGTATATTTCAACTGGTGGACAATTTTATGAATTGATGGCCGGACATGACCGCTTTAACGCCGATATACGCCCCTTGTTGAGTGAGAAAATGGAAAGTCTCAACCGCACACCCGGTATTACCTGCCATCCCTACGATGTGTGTACCGAATTAATCGCTCGTGAGCTCGGGGTAATTATCACCGATGAAAAGGGTGAATTGATAAATCCAAAATTAAATGTCAGTGATGAAGTGACCTGGGCAGGTTATGCAAATGAGGCCATTCGCAAGCAGATTGAACCGCTGCTGCGTCAAGCACTAGCACAACGCTGATTATACAGATGCCTGGTCGGGAATATTTACCGAAATTGCAAAGTCAATTCGGCATACATCCCTTTAGGACTGCCGGAGGAGATACAAAAAAGTGCATTTCGTGATTTCAATTGCTTTCCCCCTAAATTAATCCTACTTTTCAAAGTCGTTATTTTCCTCATCATTGTAATTTTGTGGAGTTTATAAATGCATATTAGTGTGAGATTATTTCCAAATGGGTGAAGCTGTTCGTTTGTATATTGTCGATGATAATCGCATACTGCGAGAGGGGCTGGCTTCCATGCTGGCTGAACTGGATGACTTCACGGTTGTCGGTTCTGCATCAAGCGGATTAAAGGCGTTGGAAGAGATCAAAGATGTACACCCGGATGTGGCACTCATAGACATCGGCATGCCAGATAAAGACGGAATCGAGGTAACCCTGGCATTGTATCAGACCATGCCGAAAATCAAAGTAATTATCCTCGGTATGCCAGACCTTACTGAAGAAATAATGGCTTGCATTGAAGCCGGGGCTGTAGGTTATATTCTCAAAGAAGCATCCTTCGACCACCTGGTTGAAATTATCCGATCCGCCCAACGCGGTGAATCCTTTTGTTCACCTCGCATGGCGGCTTCGTTATTTTCCCGGGTTGCGGAGTTAATGGGAGAAAGAATACCACAAAGTTCGGTCAAACTGACACCGCGTGAAGTAGAAATAATCAACAAGATCGCTGATGGCCTATCCAACAAAGAAATTGCACGACATCTCGTAATCGAATTACAAACGGTTAAGAATCACGTCCACAACATACTTGACAAGCTTCAACTGCATAACCGCCTGGAAGCAGTGCAATATGCCCGTGAAAAAAAATTACTGAAAAAAAAATAAGCAGTACCAGTACTTCCCACCTCATGTCGCAGGATTTTCCACCCAATATCCAATTTAGGTTCACTTTTGAAGTAGTACTTGCCATAGACCCAATCTAAACCTTTCGGTCTATTGTAGACCGGCTCAAAAATATGCATATTAACATCGATCAAAAACCAGGAAAGAACAACCGAAAAGCCTCTTTTGCATACAGACTTTCTTATCACATCTTATTTGCTACGTTATTATTCCACTACTGGCAACTGCAATGTTGAGACTCATTCATAAGGTGTTCAGACACTTGCATCAGGAAAAATGAATCCACCGCATGAAAAAAATAAAAATATTGATTTCGAGCCGGCCAAAGCTGTTATCGGAGGTGATTCTCGATTTGATTGAGCATCAACTGGATATGACAGTTGTTGGTGAGGTCATCGATCCTATCGAGCTTCTGATTGCCGTACGGGCAACAAAAGTGGATTCCGTTATCATCACACCGCTTAAAGCAAATGGCGAACCTCGAATATGCCATAAATTGCTCGAGGAACATCCACAGTTAAAAATTGTGACAATCTCAGCTAAGGGTGATGCGGCATTTTTGTTTCAGGCAGATGGTCCCAGACAGCGTATCGATGATCCTTCAGGATTGTCAATCCTTCATGCCATCCGAACAGCGTTACCATGAAGCATCAGTGCTCATGAAAATCAAGCTGCATATGGCTCAACATGAAAAGCATAAATTTAATAAACTGAACAAAAAACAGGAGTTTCAAAATGGGCGACAAAGGCAAGAAGGACCAGGACAAGAAACAAAAGCAAAAATTAAAACAGAAAAATACCAAAGCAAAAAAAGCGCAACAGAAACAGGATAAAAATCAGAAAAAAACACTTTTTTGATCCCAAGGAAAACCGCATGAGGAAAATAACTTTCCCCGGACGCGTTGGTTTTAATACAGAGGTAAAAAAACGCGTAAACCACTATTTTGAAGAAAACAATATTTCAAAAAACGCTGATTGGCGCATGGTACTGAAAACCATTACTATTTTGCTGTGGTTGGCCACTGCTTACGTGTTGCTTTTATTTTCGGCTTCCTCGCTGCTCCTGGCAATCATTTCAGCCATTGCGGTAGCACAGGGTTTCGTTCTCGTGGGTTTTAACATTATGCACGATGGCGCACATGGCAGTTACGCAAAGAGTAAACGCTTAAATGATATCATGGGATTTACACTTAATCTCATCGGGGGCAGTACAATGTATTGGAAGCACAAACATAATATTTTGCACCACACTTATACAAATGTCACTGAGCTTGATGACGATATCCAGATTCACGGTATCTTGCGTTTTAGCCCGGAACAAACCTGGCGCCCCTGGCACCGATTTCAGCACTGGTATGCTTTTCCGGTTTATGGATTGATGACGCTCTTGTGGGTTACCATTGGTGATTTTCAGAAATTTTTTACTGGCCGAATTGGCGAGTACAAATTACCAGAACCGTCTGCAGGCGAAGCCTTTCTATTCTTTCTGACAAAAATTTTCTATTTCGGTTACATGCTCGTGATACCGATGTTTTTTCACCCGATTCTGCATGTCGTGGTTCTTTTTTTGATCGTACACGTCGTACTCGGCTTTACGATGGCCACTGTTTTTCAACTGGCCCACGTGATGGAAGATAATTCCTTTCCCAGACCGGATCCGGCGACCGGGGCAATAAACAACGAATGGGCGATTCATCAAGTTGAGACAACGGCAAATTTTGCTCCCGAAAATAAATTCACAACATGGTATTGTGGTGGTTTGAATTTTCAGATCGAACACCACCTGTTTCCAAAAATTTGCCATATTCACTATCCTGCTATCAGCAAAATCGTTCAACGCACCTGTCAGGATTTTCAAATCAATTATATTTCATACTCATCTTTTTCCAGAGCAATGGCAACACACTATCATTTTTTAAAGAAATTAGGTTGGAGAGAAGCAGCATAAGAGGCATCATGCAAAACCAGAACACCAGTTTATTTGTCGGCCTGAAAATCAGCGAAAAGTTGCAAGATTTGCTTGATGCCAGCAATGCATCGGTCAAACCATTCTTCAAAGAGAAAAATCCGGCGTACTTGCAAATTCTGCAAATTAATAATGAACAATATATCGGCAAGGTAACCACAGGGAGTACATCACTGGAAAATTTAAGCAATATGCTCATGAATGTGAAAACCATGATTAAAATGATCTGCCCTATGTTTGTGCTCACAGAGGAGGCAATTAAAGTTTTTGCAGTTGCCCCAAAACAGGTGCAATCCTATCGGTATTAAAAAACAATTAATAAGCCAGTCCAATAGTATCAATCCGAATTTAAAAATCGATACCTGGAAACCAGTTCACAACACAGCGAACTCAAATCTTCATACAAAGGCAAATTGCGATGGCAAAAGCAACGAAAGATTTTATTGAGTACCTGATCAAACACCTTGTTGATAAACCGGATGAGGTTGATATCAACGTGATAAATGGTGAAAAAACCGTGGTCTTCGAATTACGTGTTGGTGACGGGGACATGGGAAAAGTAATAGGTCGAAACGGGCAAACTGCAAAATCAATACGAATAATTCTTGCAGCTGCAACCGCAAAAAACGGCCAGAGATCAATTTTGGAAATTTTAGAATAAACATATTTACAAATAGAATTACAGTTCAATTAATCTATCATTTAATTAAGGAAGACGGCTAAAATGAATATTTATGTCGGCAATTTAGGTAAAGACATCAACGAAGACGATTTAAAGGAGGCATTTGAAGCCTTTGGAAAATCATCATCAGTATCAGTAGTCAAGGATAAATTCTCTGGCGAACCACGTGGTTTTGGTTTCGTTGAGATGCCTTCGAAAGATGAAGCTCAGGCAGCGATCGATGGCTTGAATGGCAAAGAGTTGCAAGGACAAACAATTACCGTTAATGAGGCACGTGACCGCACCGAGAGACGTGGCAATCTTGGTTTTGGTGGTGGTGGTGGTCGTGGCGGTGGCGGTGGCGGTGGTCGTGGCTCCGGTGGCAACCGCGGCTCAGGCGGCGGACGGCGTTTCTAAAAAGAAAC
>QQUM01000796.1 GCA_008501545.1 Calditrichota bacterium | reverse complement strand
ACCGGTGGGGCACCGACCAGTATCATGCGCAAGGAATATTCGCCCCAGAGGCTTACAGATTGCAAAATTTTATTTGTGGGCATATACTTTAATGCGAATGCACCCAAATACACAGGCAGCATCACCTTGCCATCTCCGAATGGCTTAGCCATTTTGGCAAATTCATCACTGCTTCCACTGCGCATATCCGATTGATACCAATAGCGAACTTCCTGATCCGCCCTGGTGTGAGAAAGCACTGCACCTGCACCTAAAGTCGCTGTCAGCAGGAGTAAATTTTGTTTTCCATAAAACGTTCTTTGGTCCGAAAGTAGCCTTTCTTTGAAAGTTTCTGCTTGTAAAAATGAACTCCCAACAAGAAAAAATAGCAAAGCCCGAATTAATCCTGTTGATATTTTTGTTTTATTGATGTCCTGTTTATTCATTTTTCATGCATCTTTCTCGGAAAAAAGCCATAAAAGTTCATTTGTGCAAATTTTCAATAATATGTTATCAAAAAATTATACAACAAAATTTACAATAATTCTTCTTAAAAAAAGGAATCATAAATTCACAGTTAACCTAACAAAGGGAGACCTATGAAATTGAAACTGCTCTCAGGATTTCTCTCACTGATCTTTGTCAGTTCGGTTTTTGCCGGTGAGAAAATCCTGCCTTATCCCATCCACCAGCACAAGCTGGATAACGGCTTAAACGTCGTTACCGTACCGTTCGACAGCCCGGATTTAGCGGCTTTCTACATTGTTGTACGTGTCGGTTCCCGTAACGAAGTGGAAGAAGGTGTTACCGGTTTTGCACACTTTTTCGAACACATGATGTTTCGTGGTACGGATAAATTCCCAAAGGAAAAGTACAGCGCTATTCTCAAATCAACGGGTGCAGCAGCAAACGCCAACACATCCAACGACCGCACCGTGTACCACATGACCGGAAACGCAAACAAACTTGGTATCATGTTTGAACTCGAAGCAGACCGTTTTCAAAATCTCAACTACTCTGTGCATGGATTCAAAACAGAGGCAGGTGCCGTCAAAGGTGAATACACCAAGAATTACGCGAGTCCTTATCAACAAATCAATGAAAAAATGCGCGACACAGCATTTGACAAGCACACTTACAAGCATACCACAATGGGATTTTTCGAAGATATTGTCGACATGCCCAATCAGTATGACTATTCGCGCACATTTTTCAAACGCTTCTACCGGCCGGAGTACTGTACCATCGTGGTTGTTGGCGACGTAACGGCGGAAAAAGTCAACAAGCTTGCTGAAAAACACTTTGGTGATTGGGAGCGTGGAGACTACAACACGACAATCCCTTCTGAACCGGCACAAAAAGAGACACGCACTCTTCACCTGCAGAACGGCGCCATTCCGCCTTACATGGGCTTGAATTACAAAGGCCCGGCCTTCAGCGATAAAGAAATCGACATGCCAGCCCTGGATGTCCTGTCCTCAATCGTGTTTTCCCGCACATCTGATTTGTACAAAAAACTTGTATTCGAAGAAAGAAAACTTCGCTTTTTGGGTGGCGGTGCTTTCGATTCCCGGGATCCAAATTTATTCAGCATACAGGCATCCTTCGTGAGCAAAGCTGATATGCAGTATGTGAAGGACGAAATCGTTAAAGCGTTGGAAAAAGTCAAAACAGCAGGTGTCGATCCAAAAATACTGGCCAAAACGAAATCAAATCTAAAATACAGCTTTGCCATGAGCATCGATAATCCGGACCGTATCGCCAATTCGTTGTGCCATTACATCATGCTCACCGGCGATCCGGAATCTTTAAACAAACTCTATGCATTCTACGACAAAGTCACTGTTGATGATGTGAAAATGGTTGCGAAAAAATATTTTGTGCCGGAAGGCTTAACGATTGCAACAATCTCTGAAGACGAAAATGGGGGTGTAAAATGAGAACCATTATGAAAACAATTCTCCTATTTTCATTGTTGTTTTTTGCAGCAGGCACACTCACCGCACAGGATGTTGTCGAATTAAAAATGCCCAATTCAAATAAAATCGTCGTCAAGCTGATGTTTCGCAATGGCTCCATCTGCGATCCACAGGGAAAAGAAGGCCTGACTTACACCACTGCATCGATGGTCGCCCAGGGTGGTGCCGGCGACATGAGTTACAGTGAAATTCAGGATAAACTCTTCCCATGGGCAGCGAACTATTATTCAACCGTCGACAAGGAAGTGAGCATCTTTACTTTCCAGGTTCCAGCAGACTTTGCAGATGAATTCTATCCGATTCTACGCGATGTCATGCTGAAACCGGCATTTGATGAAAGTGATTTCAAGCGTATCACCACCAATCAACTGAACTTCGTGGAACAGGGGATTCGCGCATCTTCTGATGAAGAATACAGCAAAAAAGCACTCGAAGACCTTTTGTTCCGCGGGACGAATTACCAGCACATGAAGGAAGGGAAAGCTGCCAGTGTTAAAGCCATCGCCCTCGATGAGGTTAAATCCCACTATAATAACTTCTTCACGAAAAACAACCTTCGTCTTGGTATCGCCGGTAATTACACGGATGATTTTCTCAAACGGCTGAAAAAAGACATGGCGCAGCTTTCATCTGTAAAACCAGACCTGCCAAAGCCGGGCAAAGCGAATATGCCAAACGGTATTGAAGTCGAAATCGTAGCCAAAGAGAGTGCATTCGGTTCAGCGATTTTCACCGGTGCCCCCCTTGCGATGACACGCGCAGATGATGATTTTGCTGCACTGATGGTCGCCAACTCCTGGATGGGTGAACACCGCAAATCGTATTCACGCCTGTACCAGAAAATTCGTCAAACCCGATCGATGAATTACGGCGATTATTCCTACATTGAATGGTATGAACAAGGTGGCGGCAACCAGTTACCGCCGTCGGGTGTACCGCGTTCCTCAAATTATTGGTCAATCTGGATTCGTCCTGTACAAATTGCCGCCCAATTGCAAAAGCAGTATGCAGAGCTTTCAGATATTCCCATTGGCCATGCTCTCTTTGCGCTGCGCATGGCCATTCGCGAGTTCGATCTGCTCCTTAAAAACGGCATGACAAAGGAAGACTTTGAGGCGACACGCACCTTCCTGCGCAGCTATATCAAATTGTATGCTCAGAGTCCGGGTGCACAGTTGGGTTGGCTCATGGATTCGAAATTTTATGGCCGCAAAAATTATCTAAAAGAATTGGATGGTTTGCTCGCGAAAGTAACGCTGGATGAAGTGAACAAAGCGTTACGCACGAGCTGGCAGACAGAAAACATGTACGTGACCATTGTCACAGATGCCAGTGAAGCTGAACCACTTGCAAAGAGTCTGAAGGAAAATTCTGATTCACCGATGAGCTATTCAAATCTGGTAAAATCCGGTCTTCCGAAGGAGGTATTGGATGAGGATGAGGCAGTAGCGAAGTACAAATTGAATGTGAAATCAGTGAAAATCGTGAAATCAGCAGATACGTTTCAATAAATTGCAATAAAAAGTCCGGGGGGAAATCCCCGGACGTTTTTAAAATCTCACCGCGAAATCTTCACTTTTCCCGTATTATTCAAAGGCAATTTTACAGATTGAAAACCCGGGAAAGACGTCTTTAAGCCCACATCACCTGTCAGGCTGTAATCCAGCGCTTTATTCCCTTTGAGGATGTTGTAAACGGTTCTGCCAACCTGCGAAAAATTCAACGAGACAGGAATTGCGATTGTGCTTTTTCCCTTTTTCGCTATACGCATTTCTTTATTGGTGACGCCTTTTGCCCAATTCTGCTGATTGATTTTAAAATCATAATCCAGGCTATTCAACACAAAACCGATGGCATTCGGATTGTCAATGCCGACTTTTAATTCGAGATCCGCTCCGGTAAATCCCATCTTTTTTAACCGCAGCGAGGCTAATTTAACCTTGGGGATTTTTACAACCGGCAGGTACGCCGTATGGCTGACGGGAACACGGACAGGACCCAAAACCGGAAGGTCGAATTTAAATCCAGCTGCAATTTTATACTGGGTGCTATCCTGGTCCTTTAATGCTTTGAACTGATGGAGTAATTCTTTGTATTTGACTGTCAAAGGAATTTGCACCGTACTAGCACCATTTGCCTCAATACGCAAGCTTTCTTCCTGATTCCCATTTAAAAAGGACGTTCCCGCCACCTGAAAATCGTAGTCAAAACCTGCTAATGAGACTGCAAGTGCATTTGGATTTTTAATCTGCACATTGGCAATCAAGTTTAAATCATCAAAGGAGATACCGGCAAATTTAACATTCGTCACATTGGCTGTCGGTTTTTGAAAACTGGCAATTTTCTGAAGTTCGGCACAACTACCTAATAAAAGCGCCAGTAATGGCAATAAATAAAGTATTCTTTTTATTCGCATTTTGTCCTTCCTGGAATGAAAACGTGTCATTAATATTAATTTTGCCCCAAACATATTGAAATTAAGCCCGTAATGCAAGCATGGTGTGAAAAAACGCACTGGCTTTACCATTTTCAGCCTTTTTTAATAAAAAGTCCCTTGCTTCAAAACTCCCTTTAAAGTACTATTATTCAAAACTATTTTATTCATTCAGCAGGAGTTTTTTTTGCAACAGCAAAAATTCAGCATTACGAGACGCTCACTCGAATTTTGGCAGGCATGCAAAAGCTTTGACTTCAAATCGTGGCCGTTTATTATTTATACTGCAGGTGCCATTGTTGGTTTTCTACTCCTCGTCGCGTTGCCTGGTTTTGGTTTTGGAGGAAGATCCCTAATTGCGCTTTTCATATTCGGCTTTTTCTGGCTGCAATTTGTCACTCAAATTAACGACAATCTAAAACCACCATCCGAATTACTCCTGTTATTAAGCATTCAATTCCTGATTTTCATCTTATCCCTATTTCCTGCTAGTGGGGGAGGCGAATCCTTTTTCTATAATACGTGCCTGTTTGGATTTGCGATCACCTTCAGCCTCGTGCTACTCGAAAACAGCGAAGGCCGGTTTGGCACATTGCTGATCTTTTTTATTTTAGGCTATTTCTTTTTAGAATTCTATCAATCCGAATATGAATTTCCACTGATTCTTGTGAAACTTTTCATATTCGCCAGTCTCTTGAAACGCTTGCGCTGGTTGGAAAATCTGTCAAAAACAGAATGCTGGATTTACCTTTTTGCATCGCTTTTCATCTTCCGCCAACTTTTTAATAATACAGCGCTGGAATCCGCTGCAATTACAAACATCGCTTCAGGTCATATGCTGGCGTTCGCAGAACTTCTCTACTTTTTAATACTGGCCTACATACTGGCCATCGCGATAAAAACTCCCATCGTGATGATTTACAATCACGCTCGACTGGCGAGAAAACTCTGGATATCCAGCTTGTTTCAGTCAACTTTTCCACAAATATTCCAATTCATCATTCTGACCCTGGTATTTCAATTCTTCATCGCTGGCTGGCAGGCAGATCAGGTGCGTTTGGCGATCAAAGATCTCTTCGACAACATTAAAGAAGAAAATATTCCACGTGGCATGACAACATACACAATCGATAGTGCAGCATTACGCACCGGCATCAACCTCGATGGCTATTTCCTGCAACCGAATTATGGAACCATCCCCGGGGATGGTGTGCTTGCTCTCGAACCGGGCGGCATGAGTCGTACCCAGGAACGCGCCTATTTTCTTTTCCACCAGGACGGAGAAAATAAAAACACCTATCATTTTGTGCGCATGGATGACGGATTTATTCACTACATGGGTTCTGCTTTTGTCCCGGTGATTGGCAGTGACATGCTCGGCTATCCTTACAAACCCCATCGGTGGGAGAAGTACGTCTATTCACTGGACTATTGGCAGAAGGATAAACCAATCCGAATTTTCCCATTCAGTTGGCTCCCTTATGAAAAAGAAGCCCCGGTACACACGCGATTCAGTCGCATCACTCAATCCGGCGTCGATGACAGGTCGAATATTAAATTCAAGATATTTGGGCAAGAGCAATTCGTATTTGGCAGGTTATTTATCGATCATTACAATAACTCTTTTCAAAAAGCGGGTTACTTCGCATACGACGTCATTCTCAAACCCAATGCCGCAGTTTTCTCATCCACGGTGTTACGAAATATTTTATTCCTGCTCATTGCTTATCTCCTTCTCAACAGTTTGCTTATCAAGCGTGTCGTGCGTTTTGGTGCGGAAATAAATGAAATGATCGTGCAGAAATTCAATCAATTGCAAGGAGGTATTCGGGAGATCGCCTCCGGAAACCTCAACTTCAAAGTTCGAGTCGAAGGACAGGATGAATTTGTCGAATTGGCGAGTCATTTTAATTCGATGGGAGACCGCCTGAAGAAGACCATCGCTGAGGCACGTGAAAAAGGCAGGTTGGAGCATGAATTACAAATTGCGCGAGAAGTTCAGCTCAGTCTCTTACCCACCAGACTGCCAACAGTAGATGGATATTCCATCGAAGCAAGTTTCAAAACAGCAGCCGAAGTTGGTGGTGATTTTTACGACATGGTTCCTTTGGGAAAAAACAAATATCTGTTCACGATTGGTGATGTCAGCGGCAAAGGCACAAGTGCGGCATTTTATATGGCCCAGTGTGTCAGTTTATTGCGTTTTTCTCCGCAATTTACACAAGATGTCCGGGAAATCGTCAAGCGGCTCAATGAATATTTTTCAGACCCGGCCATCGATTCGCAAATGTTTGTCACGGCCATCGTCGGCATTCTCGACACGAAAAAACATGCAATTCAGTTTATTCGTGCCGGTCACACGCTGCCCATTCTCATCCCAGGTGATACGATGACAGCGATACGTGAGATAGAAAGTAAAGGGATTGGCATTGGTCTGGCGGGCAACAACAATCATCTCGAAAAATTAATGCAGCCGGTTACCTTTGACCTGGCCCCGGGAGATTCATTTTTCTGTTTTACCGATGGTCTTGTTGAGGCTAAAATAGAAAATGATGAAGAACATTTTTTCGGGGAAGAGCGATTGCAGCAGGTGCTGAGAACCCACAGAAAACTCTCCACGCACCAATTAGTTGAAAAAGTTGTGATGGAACTAACGGCCTTTTACAACAAAAAGCCCCTCACTGATGATTATACTTTATTTGTTATTAAAAGGCACACTCAGAACGCGTCTTAGGAAAGCGTACCGGTTTAAAAGAAAACTTCGTTGGAATTCTATCACTAAAACCACTATCTTAATGCACTTACCCGATGCTATACAAAAACTGATATGAGGGTAATTTAGTGTTAGAAAGTGAGTGGTTGAAAGCGCACAGGAATTGCGGTATTTCCACTATTCTATTTCTTGTACTGGATTTACAGGGGTGCTAAAAATTCGTGAGACTGCTTCAGAAGCATTTTTATCGCCGTGAATATGGATGTAGCCTTCTTTCACTGCCTGGTTCCAGAGACAAATATCGTTTTTCTTGATCAATTTTCTCCAGGTCTCCAAAGGCAGCATAACCGTTACCGGGGCTAACTTGTTAAATCCTCGAATAACCTGTCTGGTTGCTGGACGAACATGCCAGGCTTCAGGTTTTCTTTCGCCACTAAAAGCCAGGTTGATCACATCCGGCAATTCTTCATGATTCAGGGGATTGTTTGTCATAAACGATGCAATTTCATCTGGAATCGTACTTACTTGCGCCACGTTTTAACCTCAGATTAAGATTCGTTGTCAAATTTCTACTTGATATTTTCAGGACTTTTTTAATGCACCGGGTAGGGATTCTGCAATTCTTGAAAAGTCAACATTGAAAAGGATTAGGAACTTCTTGGGAAGTTAATTCTATCCCATTGCCGGGAGATTTCGCGCATAATTCCTATATCGGCAATTGAAATAGTATTCTGAATTGGCAAAAAATATAAGCTATCTCTCTCTGTTTTGCAACATTCTTTTTTAAAAATACTAACTTTTTACACAAACGCTCCGAGACCAAACAAATTTTGATAAAAAAAATTTATTCGATTCAGGGGAGAGAATGAAATATTAAGTCACAACACACAGCCTTTTAAAGCCATATTCGAGCACCGATTTTAAAGCCATCGATGGCGATTTCGGACGAACGGATAATCTGTCCACCCACAAAGAGATGCACACGTTTTATTAATATTCAAAATGTACCAGTCAGTGTGGAAAATTGTCGTCCAC
>QQUM01000109.1 GCA_008501545.1 Calditrichota bacterium | reverse complement strand
AAAGAAATACAATCCGTCCGGCCAGGTACAGTGGCAGAGTACAGAAGGATTGTCACGTGTAACGAATGACCATTTTTTGGCAAATACGTATAATGCGCAGGGTGAAACATTTCTGTTATCCGAATCGGCTGGCGATCCCGTTGTAACAAAATTTGCGGACGATGGCACACAATTATGGCAAGCCATTCATTCCGTCGGCGAGCCGAGTTATATTGTACATAAAAACATTGCGCTCAACTCAAAAGGAGAAGTTTACACACTGCTAACCGAGGGTACTGATGCGGGTAATTTCGAAGATTATCTACTCCGATTCAGCAGCCGTGGGACAAGCTCAGAAAAATATCCCCTCACTGATCTGATTTTATGGCGATCAGGCCAGGGGATAGTGATTGATGAAAACGATGCTATTTATGTGATGGGTTCTACAAAAAGCAACGATTTATTTTATCCAGCGCTCGCTAAATATGATGCACAGGGCAACGAAATCTGGCGCTATGTTAAATCGACAGATGTGGGGAAGTGGCCCGAATTTATTTTGATCGAACTCGATCCCTCCAATAATCTAATTCTGCTGGGCCGGATAACCGAAGATAGTGGTCTGGTATCCAGCAATACGGTTTTGACGATAGAAAAACTTTCGAAATCAGGACAAGTTTTATGGCAGAAAAAGTGGGAGAATCCCGGGAAGGGAACAGATTATATTCAAGGTTTGCAAACAGATCACGATGGCAATATCTTTTTCGCTGTTAATAGTTATTTCAATTACATGGAAGGAAATCCGGTATATTATACAGCCGGGATTGTAAAGTTTTCGCCGGGTGGGAAAAAACTGTGGGACTATCTGGATCAATACGATCAGAACGGTGAGGAAAGACTTTTTGGTTTCTCAGTCGATGTTTTTGGGAATGCGCTATTTGCTACTGCGAATGGTTCAATTACAAAGCTCAACAAGGATGGCGACCCGGTATTTCGCAGAGATCGAACAGGCTTGACGGAATTTCAATATTTTAGGCTGTTAAACTTCGAGGTCGATGAAAATGCAAATATTTATTACAACGGATTCTTGTACCAGCTAAATGAAACGACATATTATGGCACAAAACTCTCAGAAGGCTTTACATGCTTGCGACCGGATGGCGAGGTTTATTGGCAGAATGAAGGTGAGCTAAGTTTCGGCTCATTTTTTATAAACCGGATCGAACAACCAAATAGTTTATATAATATTTCAACCAAGGGAGAATACAGTGCGCGCCATATCAGATTACAGAAATACGATCTCGGCAGCGATTCAACGGTTGTGGTTACAGGGGATAAAGTTCTTTTAAAAGCCTACCCCAATCCGATTCGGAATGCCACAATAATTGAATACGATCTGCCTCAGCCAGCTCAAGTTAAAGTCGCAGTGTATGATGTCCTCGGTCGGCATGTAAGCACGATTACCAATGGCGCAAAGGAAGCAGGCACGCATTCAGAATTCTGGTATCCTGGCGGCACTGCGGATGGAAATTATTTTATAGTGCTCAAGGCAGGCGGGAAAAAAGCAGTGTGCAAGGTGACTTATTTGAAGTGATTGAAAGATGAACAACTGGAAGCAGGGAAAAGAAGTAGAATCCTTGCGAAGGTTCAAAACCTTCGCAAGGATTTTTTATTTTAGAACAAGAATTACAATTGCGGACCGGCAGCTACAAGGCTCTTGCCTTCTGCATTGTCCGTATATTGCTCAAAATTCTCGATGAAGAGTTTTGCCAGTTTTTGGGATTTTTCTTGCCATTTGGAAACATCTTCGTACGTGTCGCGTGGATCAAGAATTTTGGAATCTACACCTGGTAACGCAGTTGGAATTTCCAAATTGAAGACCGGGATCATTTTCGTTTCTGCTTTCTCGATTTCGCCTCCAAGAATCGTATCGATTATGCCGCGTGTATCATGAATGGAAATGCGTTTGCCTGATCCGTTCCAGCCAGTATTGACGAGGTAAGCTGTCGCGCCGGCTGCTTCCATGCGCTTCACTAATTCCTTGCCGTAAATTGTCGGGTGAACTGCGAGAAAAGCAGCGCCGTAGCATGCAGAGAATGTTGGAGTCGGTTCGTTTATACCACGTTCTGTACCGGCCAGCTTGGCAGTAAACCCGGAAAGAAAATGATATTTCGTTTGTTCCGGTGTGAGCTTGGAAACGGGTGGTAACACACCAAATGCGTCTGCGACGAGAAAAATTACTTTTTTCGCATGCCCGGCTTTGGAAATAGGTTTGACGATATTATTAATATGGTATATCGGATAGGTAACCCGCGTATTTTGTGTTATGGATGCATCGTCAAAATCGATTTTGCCATTTTCATCAACAACAAGATTTTCCAGCAGGGCATCGCGTTTGATTGCTTTGTAGATATCCGGCTCTTCTTCTTTGTCCAGATTAATGCATTTTGCATAGCATCCACCTTCAAAATTGAAGACACCGTCGTCATCCCAGCCGTGCTCATCATCACCGATGAGCGCACGCTTTGGATCCGTTGAAAGCGTTGTTTTGCCTGTACCGGAAAGCCCGAAGAAAATAGCTGTATCGCCATCTTCGCCGACATTTGCGGAACAGTGCATGGAAGCAATACCTTTGAGTGGAAGCAGGTAATTCATGATGGTAAAGATACCTTTTTTCATTTCACCGCCATACCAGGTCCCACCAATGATCTGCATGTTTTCCTTCAGATTGAAAGCAGCAAAATTTTCAGAGTTTAAACCCTGTTCTTGCCAGTTTGGATTGATTACCTTCGAACCATTGAGTGAGATGAAGTCCGGCTCACCGTAATTTTCCAATTCTTCTTCTGTAGGGCGGATAAACATGTTTTTCACGAAGTGTGCCTGCCATGCGACTTCCATGATAAAACGCACTTTCAGGCGGGAATCTTTATTGGCACCACAAAAAGTATCCATGACGAACAAGCGTTTGTTGGAAAGTTGCCTGGTAACGAGATCCTTGCAGTGATCCCAGACCTCCGGTGTCATCGGTTTGTTGTCAGATTTTCCTTGCCCATGCCACCATATATGTTTGCTACTATGTGAATCTTTCACGAAGTATTTATCCTTCGGTGAGCGGCCAGTGAAGATACCGGTTTTTACATTAACCGCATCCAGTTCAGTCAGTTGCGCTTTTTCAAAACCCTGCAAGTGTTCGGCCATCTCCTCTGCATAGAGGTCTTCGTAGGTAGGATTATGGATGATTTCGGTCACTCCAGTGATACCATATTGCTCAAGATTGATTTTCTTCTTCATCTTTACTTCTCTTCTGTTTGGTTGTTAAATGTTGATTGGTTGTATTTTGAAATATAAAAACTATTTTTATCGAAAATTAAAAAAATTTGTTAATGAATTTGACTGCTCTGTTTCTAAATCTGATTTGGATTCCTATTTACAGGTGTTCATTGTTTTTCTTGTCTGCAGTACAAATTTTTTGGTTCCTTTTGGTTAAATCCGCACTCATTCTTCATAGGTGGAGTTCAGTGTCATGTTTAGCATCGACCGGGTGTAGTTTTCCTTTATGCTGGAGTAAACAGCAGTGTAAGGAAAACAATTTCTAATTTTAATGGGAATTAATCGATATTGCGCTTCTGGTAAGTTTTACCAGTGCGATGTTTTAAGTCTTGTTGCGTAGCGTGGTTAAACGACAATCTCCTGAAATTGCCTTATCAATATTCACTTTTGCGAATAAATATGTAAATATGCTGGTAAGTAAAAATCAGTAGAAGGAGTCAGATGTATTGAATCCCAATTATGATTCAAGTCAAAATCGTGCGATTTCTTCAATCAAATCCAGTTTATACTGTGGAATTAAATTTTAATTCTGTTCTGAATTTTGTACATCCAGCAGGAAGTTCATACCTGATTAATGCACAATAAAACTTACCTTTAATAAAAATTTATCGTGCGAACAACCTGGTGGAACACAATGGCTTCACTCAATTATCCAGTATTTACGGCCTGATTGGTTCAGGCGAAATTGGCGACGGCCCCCAAATTTGCACATCGAGATGGTCGACGAGTTCACGGAATTCGGCTGTAAGCATCTGAAACTCATGCTGTTGCGCGAAAGCTGCCCAGTGCGCCAAGCTTTTCCACACAGATGTTCGCCGGACATGTGGGCTACCAAGCATGTTTCTATTTGCATGAAACTCAATAAAACCTTCTGCCTGTACCATCATCGATGTCGCTTTGCGTGCCACTTTAGTATATTTGTTTACATCGTAATCCGGATGAAAATCATAGGTAAAAGTTACTTCAACCATTTAAATTCTCCTAATAAAAAATTCATTCATTTTACTGCAACAACGACAGAAACACACCAGCTGCAACTGCAGAACCGATTACCCCCGCTACGTTTGGGCCCATCGCGGCCATCAGTGGATTCACCCTGCCATTCGTTTCAGATGAAACGAATGATTGGACGACTCTGGCCGCCATTGGTACTGCAGAAACCCCTGCTGCACCGATACATGGATTTATTTTCTTCTTCAGGAACAAGTTAATAATCTTAGCGAATAAAATGCCGCCAAATGTGCTGAATGAAAATGCAAATGTACCTAAAACAAGAATCATTATTGTTTGCGTTGTTAGAAACCGGTCCGCCTCCATCGTTGCACCGACAGTTACGCCGAGGAAAATTGTGACGATGTCTATCAGTGGGCCGCCGGCGGTCTTTTTCAGGCGGTCGGTTACACCACTTTCCCGTAGCAGATTACCAAACATCAACATGCCGATGAGGGGCGCACTGGAGGGAATAGCCAGCGATGCAATCGCTCCGGTGATAACTGGAAAAAGTATAACGGCAACCTTGGAAACCTTCCGGGCCTGAGGCATCTCGATTTCCCGTTCTTTGTGCGAGGTAAGCAGTCGTAAAATGGGCGGCTGTATTATCGGAACCAGCGACATGTAGCTGTAGGCAGCGAGAGCAACCGGGCCGAGCAAGTGCGGTGCGAGCTTGCTTGCCAGAAAAATAGATGTTGGGCCATCAGCGCCACCGATTATGCCGATTGCTGCGGCTTCGTTAACGGTAAACCCGAAAATATAAGCTGCACCGAGCGCGGCGACAAAGATGCCCAGTTGGGCAGCGGCTCCAAGCAAAAATGTAATCGGTCGGCCAAGCAATGGGCGAAAATCCGTCAGCACGCCAACACCAAGAAATATGATTGGTGGCATGAGTTCTGTTTTTATACCCATTTTGTAAATCAGACCGATGATCCCCTCATTGTTTGAGCTCATTTCCGCCAACGGCAGATTCGCCAGTAATATCCCAAAACCTATAGGGATCAGCAAGAGCGGTTCATATTCTTTTTTAATCGCCAGAAAGATAAGCACACCGGCGATGATAAACATCACCCAGTGGCCCCAATACATGTGTGAAAATCCTGACTGACGTAAAATTTCGGAAAAAGCATTCATATTTATCTGCCTTTACGCGACTGTGATTACGGGTTGGGATGAATCGATTTCATCACCGATTGTGACATTTACCGACGTTACAGTACCGGCGATCGGTGTTTTTATGTCATGTTTTGCTTTCATCGCTTCGATTTCAGCAACAACCTGTCCTTCGCTAACGGTATCCCCAACTTTTACAAGCACATTAACGACGTCGACCTTACCGGCGAATGTGGAGAATACAGGTTTCCCGTCTCCTTTTGGCTTGGCAGGTTCCTCTACTGTAGCGCCATTTTGTTTTTCACCGTTCATCGGTTCCAACGTCACGACAAATGTGCGAATTTTTCCTTTTTCTTCAACCGTGCAGCGCGTTGATACCGGCCCTTCGGAAACAGGTGTTGCAGGTGCAGGAGCAGCGGCTTTTTCAGCTACAGGCTCTTCTTTTTTCTTTAATGGAATGTCGATTTTTCCTTTACCGGTAAGCAGGCGAATGCCTTCATTGATTTCGATTTTTTTGCCTGGTACCATTGCAGCCAAAACGAGGAAAGTATTCACATCATTCACTTCAATATTGCGCTCCCGCAAGGCTTCCTGTGCAGCCGGGATGTTGTTTGGCGCAGCTTCGAGAGGATCACCGGTGAAAACCGGCAGGTCGAGCTGTTTTGATGCAGCTTCGATCACTTTCGGATCTGGTGGCAACGGCGTTTTACCGAAATACCCAAGCACGGCACGGCCATAACCGGCATCTATCTTTTCCCAGCGGCCGTACATGACATTGTTGAATGCCTGCAGCCAGTATTGCTGGCTTCCCGGGGTCACACTTGTCCAGGCGCCACCCGCTTCAACCACAACTGGAAATTCTGCCAGTACTTCGCTGTATTTATGCAATATGCCTGCTTTTACCATCATGTGGACATTTGGCCCGATAGCCCCGCCAGGCATCGGAAAACCAAGTACGCGCGCATCCGCGGTGGTTGTCGTTGGATTGAAACTGTAATCTTTTAAACCTTCATTGAGCAGATCTTCAATGCTTTGTACTTTTGCGACATCGACATCGAGAGAATAACCGGTCCCTTTTAATGCATGCGCAAGCGAGCGGATATCCGGCTGTACCGTTCCACTGGCCATCGGGCGTATGGAAACATCGACACCATCAACACCGCCATCGATTCCTGCCATGTAGCAGGCAACAGCCATACTGGCTGTATCGTGTGTGTGCTGCCAGAGTGGCATTTCCGGTGGCATAATTTTCTTCAAGCCAACGACAGTGTCATAAATCGTTTTGGGATCGGTTGTGCCGCTCGCATCTTTCAGACAGATACTGTCGATTTTCAAATCGCTATCGAGCAGCCGTTTCCCGACATCAATATAAAAATCGGCGGTATGCACTTTGTCGGAATGAAAAGGAAGCCCCATTATGGCAATGCACACCTGGTGATGCATGCCGGCATCGTTAATCGGTTTGCCTGTTTTAATGAGGTTGTCAACATCGTTCATATAGTCAAAATTGCGGTCGTAGGTCGTGCCGTATTCCTGCATGAGTTTGGCCTGCAATTGCAGGCTGTCCAGTGTCTGGGTGGTTAAGGTGACGCCGGAAACACTGCGTGTGAGTATTTGCAAATCGATATCCGGTCCGACAGTCTCTTTGATCTTTTTCATGTCCTCGAAAGGATTTTCACCCAGGTAAAAATAAGGTGCCTGGTAGCGTGCACCACCACCAAATTCAAAATGGCGAAAACCTGCTTCAACGGAAGCTTTCATCGCAGGTAAAAAATCATTGATTCGTACTTTCCCGCCAAATGAACTTTGCAAACCATCCCGAAAGGGGGTAAACATAACGCGTATCTTTTTTGGGGTCTTCGTGTAAATCATTTTATTTCCTCTATTTTTGTAATTTTCTTCCCTGGGTACAGCGTCGAATGCACAGATGCGATTGCTGAATAAATGGTCAAATCGTCATCCATTTCTTTTGCTGGAAAAAGTCTGATAATTAATTGCATAACAACGGCCAGGGACGACAGAATGAAAAATACGATCAGAAAAGCAGAAAAACTGATCGAAATGAGATCTGGACTTTGCATAACCAATCCTTAAATAAATTTAATTTAGAACCACCCGCCCGCGTATAACGGGGTGATTGTGGTTTTCCAAGAACAGTTCCAGGTTTTCGCCAATCGATTGAACAATCCCCTCGGTTACCTTTTCTGATCGATCGTTTAGAGGATCGGATAGAACGGTGACTTTCCTTCCAACGAGAGCGGATCGCTGGCGATAAACATTTAGTAAATCATCGTAGCCGCCACTGAGAAGATGCTGGTAATTGGCCGAGAACTTCGTCAGGAATTCTTTAAGAAACGCGTGTTGGCTGATTTTCTGATACGGCGATACAAACGAATTCACACAATCCGCGTTCGCTACGACTAAATCGGGTACAGCAGGTGGTTTTGTTTCAATATTGACCCCGATTCCCGAAATAAAAGATGTTACAGTATCACCGGAAACCTGTGTCTGTGTCAGAGCTCCTGCGATTTTTGCCTCGTCGATAAGCACATCATTTACCCATGTTATGGCGGCCTTGTTGTGTAATCCGTCAAACGCATCGATCGCTTGTAAAATTGAAATGACAGGAAGGATGGCGAATCCCAAGTTAAAATGCTCAACTTTTTGTGCTGGATTTAGGTAGGTGGAAAGATGAACATTGCCGGGAACTGTGACCCAATCGCGATTGCGCTGGCCTTTGAAGTTTTTCCCGCCTTCAGCCAGACACATAATACCATACGAAACGCCAGTGTGTTTTTGAA
>QQUM01000394.1 GCA_008501545.1 Calditrichota bacterium | reverse complement strand
CAAATTTATGCTCCATCGCGAAAGTCAATTGACTCTGTTTAAAAGTGGTGGCTACTTGCCCATTCTGAAAAATATATATTTGGATAAAGATGTGGTTGGCCAAAGTTCCGATTTGTCTTATTACCATGAATTGCTTAAAAATGGTGTTCACAGGCCGTATCGCGTCGATTACACGAAGTGGTCCGATGTCATTTCATATTATGCGCAACGGGCATTAAAGAAAGAAATGACTGTTGAGCAAGCGCTAACAACTGCAACAGAGCGAATCAATTCCAAAAAGGTATTGGTACGATGAAAGCAAAAATTGAAAAAAAAGATGATGAAAAATCAAACCTGCTTGTCAGCTTGCGAAAATACCATTTTGAGTTGAAACATATCATGGTTCTTTTTATCATCGTCGTGTCTGCGCAAGTGCTTATCTCTTACACCCATAAAACATCCCTGCAAAAGTTTTTAACACAAACCCAGGAATCTTACCAACGGGATTCATCAGAAAGACTCTCCAATTTAACAGCCACAGCCCTGGAACTCATTTTGACAACATCATCTTCCCGTCAGAGCCATATCCCGGAGGAAAGACAGAAAATTATTGAGGCGTTTAATATCATTTTAAGTCAGCAACTGCTCGTGCAGGGTGTGGAAAAAATTTGTGTCCTTGCGGCGGATGGCGATCAAATAACAACTATCGAAAGCGGGCAGTTGTTATATGATTACTTTCTGGGGGATTCCACGACATTGCGCATTACTGATGTGCAGAATGAGAAAGCGATATCCATTTATTCAGGCCATGAAAATGAGCTGAAACAAAAAGAACTGATTATCAGCCAACTTGAAGGGAAACGGACATTCCATGTGCTCGTTCCTTTTGTACCGAAGGGCGAATTTGCAGGTGCACTGTATATGCAGAACACGCCGGATTTTACGTTTATCACAGATGAAATCATATCCAGTTACAACGAGTCGAGCATGATTTTCAGCGGGCTGATCATTTTTGGCTTTCTGGCGATGTTTTTGATCTCTTCCTATACGTTAAGCGAGCGCAATCAGGCACAAGAGCAACTTTACAAACAGCGTGAACAGCAATTAAAAGAACGCATCGATTTCCAGAAAGAGGCTTTATTTACCAAGCGAATTTATCATACCCACCATAAAGCAGAAAAGGTGATGGGCTTCATAAAAGAAGATCTTTATGCGCTGGGGAAACAAAATATAGAAGAAATACGAGGGCGGGTTGTAAAATATGCCAACTTCATTTCGCGGGTAATCTACGACATGAAATGGTACGATCCTCCATTGCAAACCATTCGCAATCCTATCTTTAGAACAGATATTAATAACGTCATCCGTTTTATCGTTGATAATATCTGTTTGCGTACGACAAAGGATGCAACACCACATAAATACAAATTGGAACTGGATGAAAACCTGCCGCCCGTCCATATTAACGAATTTGTTGTATGGGAAATTCTTGAACCCCTCTTTCAAAATAGCATGGATCATAATCCGGACTCTGTGCTGAGTATCACCGTGAAGACCGTACATCTCTCCGCACAAAAAAAGTCGCAGATTATCATTTCTGACGATGGAGTCGGTTTCCCTGATGAATTATTGCTGAAAAATGAGGCTGGTTTGAAAAAGATATTTCTTGAAAATGTATCTACGAAAGAAAACGAAAATAACGCTGGATATGGGTGTTACCTTGCATATGAGATTTCCAAACAGCGCTGTGGTTGGCAACTTGATGCTGAAAATCTGCCCGACGGAGGATGCCGGTTCATATTAACAATTCAGAATTGAAACTATGCTTAAAATTAAAAAAATCAGAATTTTGCTTATCGAAGATGAAGACTACGACGTACGCAGAGTTCGGAATACACTGAATCCATTCAAAGAAAAACTTGTGATCAAAGATGTCGTTTCCGACGGCTTGTCGGCGCTGCAACGCTTACGCAACGGCACGTCATACGATGTGATCATTATGGATTTTCAAATTTCCGGTGGCTTGCGTGGCGAAAAGTTGATTCGCGAAATTAAAAACATAGATCCGGCACTGCAGATTATTGTTATCACCAAAATGACCATGAACATGACAGACTTTGATTTCGCAAACAATTTGCTCGATGCCGGCGCAATCTGGTATTGCACCAAGTACCCAGGTGATATTGAAGAATATATCTACCAGCCGACAGATTTCATTCTGAATATTTTAAATGCCTTTGAACGCAAACGGCTCTACAAAGCACGTCAGCATGCTGATAGTAAACTTCAAAAAAATATTGAAAATCTGCTGCATGAAAAAAAAATCATCGGCGATTCATCAGCCATGCGGCAACTTCGGCTGCAAATTGAAAACTATGCAGTGACCGACGCTAACGTACTGGTTCTTGGGCCATCGGGTACAGGGAAAGAGTTGGTTGCTGCAAATATGCATTATAAAAGTCTGCGCAGCACAGAAAATTTTATACCCATCAACTGTGGCAGCCTGCCGGATCATCTCGTTGAAAGTGAATTGTTCGGGTTTGAAAAAGGTTCTTTTACCGGTGCAGCCGACGGAAAAGATGGCCTGTTCGAAATTGCAAACGGCGGCACTATTTTCCTTGATGAAATTGCGGAATTGCCCCTGGCTGTCCAATCAAAACTGCTGCGTGTTATTCAGGAAGGTGAAATCGATAAAATTGGCCGTGCTGAAAAAATAAAAGTAAATGTGCGTATTATCGCCGCAACCAATAAAAATTTACATGAAGAAGTGCGGGAGAAAAGATTCCGTCAGGACCTCTACTATCGACTTAATGTCGTTTCCCTGGTCGTGCCGCCATTGACGAAACGGAAGGACGATATTCCGCGCCTGATGCATCACTTTCTCTGGCTGTACGGCCAGTCGATGAATCTGACGCCACCCGAAATAGATGACGATGCCATGGAAAGCCTGGTCCAATACGGATGGCCGGGTAATGTGCGGGAATTACAAAATGTCGCACAGCGGCTGCTCTTTGGCAGATCACGAAGAATTGATTTAGCGGCAATACGCACAGCGCTTGGTTTCCAGGATATGACGCAAGGTGAATGGGGAGAACCTGCAATTGCAAGCTGGCACAAAGACAGGATTAAGCCCTGGCGCGAACTCGAGCTGGAAATCCAGGAAAAGTATTTTCGCTTTGTACGTGAAAACACGTCATCTGATGCAGATGCAGCCCGTCAACTAGGATTAGCGCCCTCGAATTACCACCGTATGTGTAAAAAATTGGGACTAAAATAGAATTGGCATTTCCAACCCGGGTTGCACAGACCAATAACATGCAAACAATGAATAATTTGGAATTGATCATATGCTTTCAAGGACAAAAAATCGGAATCGTGGAAAAATCAAATTAGCTGGCGTACACAAAAGCCGTTATTTCGTGCTTCTGCTTTTTGTGATTGCCGGAATACAAAATAGCTGCTCAGAAAACCCAACCGGACCGGATGAGATGCAGCCCCCCGCAAACCTCGATGTTTTTGAGCAAAATCAAAAACTTGGCAGAGGGATAAACTTAGGCAATGCACTCGAAGCACCCAATGAAGGCGATTGGGGTGTTGTGCTGCAGGCAGATTTTTTTAGTCTCATTAAACAGGCTGGATTCAACTCGGTTCGTATTCCCATCCGCTGGTCTGCGCATACCACAGCGACATTTCCTTACAGCATTGATACACGATTTTTGAAGCGTGTCGATTGGGCAATTGACCAGGCATTCTCACAGAATTTAGCCGTAATCATCAATATCCACCATTTTGAAGAAATAATGCAGGACCCTGCCGGACAGAAAGCCCGGTTTTTGGCAATTTGGGCAGAATTAGCGGCGCATTACCAAAATTATTCAGGAGACTTGTTTTTTGAAATCTTGAATGAGCCAAATGACGCACTTACGTCAGAACTTTGGAATCAATATCTGGCCGAGGCAATTGCGCTCATTCGGGAAACAAATCCAGGGAGAACTTTAATTGTCGGTACGGCGGAATGGGGCGGATTGCATGGGTTGAGCGCATTGCAATTGCCGGATGATGATACGAATATCATTGTCTCATTTCATTATTACAACCCATTTGAATTTACCCACCAGGGCGCAGAATGGGTGAACAATTCAGACGCCTGGCTTGGTACACAATGGCTTGGCACAGACTCAGAAAAACAAGCGGTTATAAATGACTTTTCTCATGCTGTTAATTGGGCAAACGCAAACAACCGGCCGCTGAATGTCGGCGAGTTTGGTGCGTACAGCAAAGCCGCAATGAGCTCGCGAGCCAACTGGACGGCCTTCGTTGCAAGAACGGCAGAAGCGAACAAAATGAGTTGGCATTATTGGGAATTTATTTCCGGATTCGGTGCGTACAATATGAGCACAGACGATTGGAATTATCCACTTCTCAATGCACTTATTCCAGCAAATTGATGTGGTTTGATGAGGTTGCAGGGTGTTGGTTGTAGGCTATTGGCTATTGGCTATTGGGAGAAGGTGACTTGTTTTACATCTATAACTCTGATTATTCGGTTAACTCAGCATGTTTAAAAAAATGCAAATAGAATCTTGTCTACGAATCATACTAATATTGCGAATGATTATTTTTCAACCAAGTTTGATTGGTCAAAAAAATTAGTGTAAATTCGTGTAATTCGTGGACAAAATTTTTACAAACAGCTAATACCTATAACCTACAGCCTGAAGAATTCAAAATTTTAAATACTCGAAAGATATGACAAAAGCAAAAAACACGGTTTTTACGATTATCATGCTGCTGGTGCCGGTTCTTTTTTTTGTTTTGCTGGAAATCGGGCTGCGTATTTTTGGTGGATATCAGCAGGAGCCGCTTGTTGTAAAGACGCATAAAAATGGAAAAGAAGTTTACCAGATAAATCAAAATATTGCGCGAAGATATTTTGATCCAAACAAGGTAAATGTTCCTGCGGCAGCCCCGGAGACATTCAATGCACATAAAACCGCATCTACATTCCGTATCTTTTGCCTTGGCGGCTCCACCACGGCCGGATTCCCGTTTGATTGCCAGGTCTCTTTTCCTCAGCAGCTGCGCTATCTTCTGCAAAACAGCTATCCCCGCTACCGGTTTGAAGTTATCAATCTCGGCATTTCTGCAGTAAACAGTTATACGGTTCTCGATTTGCTTCCGGATGTTCTCGAATTACAGCCTGATTTGATTCTGGTTTATATGGGACACAATGAGTTTTATGGAGCTTACGGCAGTGCGTCTTCTTTCGCTTTGCCGGGAAGCGATCAATTTATTCGTTTTTATCTGAAATTGCAAAAATTGCACACTATACAATTTTTGCAAAGCATAGTTTCTCTGTTTTCAATCAGCGAATCCACACCGAAGAAAAAAAATCTTTCCCTGATGGCCGCTGTTGTGCAGGATCAGCAAATTGCATGGCGTTCTGAAAATTATCAGAAAACAATGCAGGTTTTTTCCAATAATCTGGAAATTATTCTGAACAGCTGTTGCCGTGCAAAAGAACCGGTTATCATGAGCAATCTCGTGTCGAATATCAGGGACTTGAAACCGTTCAGTGCAAATATAAAGAGGGCAGGTGCGAATACGGGTGATGGGCTTGCCATAGCATACAGCCTGTTTAATGCAAAGAATTATACAGCAAGTGCCGAAGCATACCGGCAATTGCTGGGAACGGATGCAAGTGACGCCGGCCTCTGGTTCAACCTGGGGAAAAGTTATATTGGACTCGGGGATTCTGTGCAGGCGTTGCAGGCATTGACCGAAGCAAAAGATCGCGACCAGGTTCGCTTCCGCGCTGCTGAAGATGCAAACCTTATCATCAAAACATTGGCGAGTGAAACCAACGCATCTTTTATCGACATGCAAACTCGATTTGCTGCGCATGCACAACATGGGCTCATCGGGGATGATCTGATTTGCAATCATCTGCACCCAAATCCGAATGGGTATTATTTGATGGCCAAGGCGTTTTATGAGCAAATCCAATCCCTGAACATGCTGAATGGCCTTGACTCTACTTTTTTCGTACAGGACAAACCTTATTTTGTAACCGATCTTGATTGGGATATTGGCCTGTTGAAGATTTTTGAAATGGTCAACAGTTGGCCTTTTGAAGAAAAAAATGTGACTTTTGACGACTATAAGGCTTATGGTGAACCCAAAGCGGCTGAAATAGCACGCAATTATTTATTTGAAGAAAATATATGGTCAAGGGCGCATTATAAAATGGCGGATGCATTTATCAAACAAAAAGCCTTTGAAAAAGCACGGCTGGAATATTTGGCCGTCTCTGTTTTCGTACCTGAAGATTCCTATCCCTATAACCGTGTGGCGAAGACCTATGAATATGAAGGCCGGTGGCGTGCTCGCGAAATCTTCCTCAAAAAGGAGTTACAGTACTCACCGGCGCGTGGCATGGTTTGGTACCAGATTGCCATGGCGCAGTTTAAACAGAAACAATACAGGAATGCCAGTCAAAGTATGCTGAATGCGCTAAAGGAACGCGATTTGAATCAAAAAGAAAGACTGAACGCCCGGTGGCATCTTGCAGGCTTTTACTATGAGGCAAATCAAGTTGATCAGGCCATCTCCATTTTAAAGGGTATTTTGCGTGATATTCCGAATTTTACACCAGCAAAATCCTTTCTACAAAAAATAGCGAAACTGCAACAGTAAATCATGAAACCGATGCATTCCTCAATTCATCCTGTTTTATTCAAAAATATAGAGGTTTCGATGTGGCTACTTCCTGGATGTTCTTATCAAATTGATAATGACAGCTTATTATTTTGATAACCAAACGTAATATTTTCACTTTTTCTATTGTTTTAAATAAAGAAAAATAAGTAATTTAAATCGGTTACTTTTTTTCTGGCCTGAAAATTGATAATTAGTAGACATTCAGTGAAAATACTGTCAAAATAAACCTTAAATGGATGGGCTTTTTTGTTATGCGTGTTTTCTTGTCTTCTTTAATTATTTGTATATCCTTCTTGTTCAGTGCTGCTCCCGCTTTCCAACCTGCATCGACTCAAGCCAATAACACAGAATTGCAGAAACGCGTTTCCAATCTCATCGAACAAATGACGCTTGAGGAAAAAGTTGGCCAGATGACACAGATTGCAATAAAAGTCGTTGCTGATACCATGCAACCTCATGGTGGCTGGCAGGCACTTGATGCCAATAATTTACAGCAGGCAATCGTTGATTATCATGTGGGTTCCATCCTTAACGTGCATAATTCTGCTTATACACTGGGAAACTGGCACGACATCATCAACCAGATTCAGGATATTGCAACAAAACAAACCCGCTTGCAAATCCCCATTATTTATGGTATTGATGCTATACATGGCGCAAATTATACTACTGGAGCCACACTTTTCCCGCAAAGTATCAGTATGGCGGCAACCTGGAATCCGGAACTACTTAAAAAATCAGCCAAAATTACGGCGTATGAAACGCGTGCATCGGGTATTCCATGGAATTTTAATCCGGTACTTGGAGCAGGAAGACAGCCGGTTTGGTCACGCTTGTGGGAGACATTTGGGGAAGATGCTTTTCTTGCCTCGGCAATGGGATATGCTTATGTCAAAGGTTTGGAAGGGGAAAATAACACGATTGGTGATAAGGACAAAGTTGCAGCCTGTATTAAGCACTATTTAGGTTATAGTTTTCCACTTACCGGAAAAGACCGCACTCCTGCATATATTCCTGAACGCATGTTGCGAGAGCACTTTCTTCCCATTTTTAAAGCCGGCGTTGATGCTGGCGCGCATTCGTTGATGGTTAATTCCTCTGAAATTAATGGTGTTCCGGTACATGGCAGCCATTATTATCTAACTGAATTGCTGCGCAACGAACTGGGATTCGAAGGTTTTATCGTTTCCGATTGGGAAGATATCATTCGCTTGCACAAACGCCAAAAAGTCGCCGTCACACCGAAAGAAGCGGTGCGCCAGGCGGTGATGGCCGGTGTCGATATGAGTATGGTTCCATTCGATTACACATTCTATACCTATTTAGTTGCCCTTGTAAAGGAAGGCGCAGTGCCCGAATCACGTATCGATGACGCAGTCGGCAGAATTCTGACAGCAAAATTTAAACTTGGTTTGTTTGAGAATCCCTATCCGGATACAACACTTGTTGCAGGTTTTGCCAGTGAAGATTTTCAAAAAACAGCCCTGAAGGCAGCCCGTGAATCGATAACACTGCTGAAAAATAATGACAACCTGCTCCCGCTAAAACAACAAAGCAAAGTTTTCGTCACCGGACCGGCGGCAAACAAGTTGACTTGCCTGAATGGGGGCTGGACG
>QQUM01000600.1 GCA_008501545.1 Calditrichota bacterium | reverse complement strand
CATCAACTCTGAATCATATCCTTACATTTTTACCGGCTGCACAACGGAAAATTTCATGGGAAGCGTTGTATTATTCCTATCACTTTCGAATCACGCCTTCTGACCATACCCTGGTTGCATCTATAAATAAAGTCCCGGCCGGCCATTCGCTTCATTGCTCGAATGGAAAACTGAGAATTAAAAAATACTTTGACATAAGTGCACTCTACACTCCTGCGAATTTTTTAAATGCAAGTGAATCCGAGCTGACCGAAGCATTGAATCAAGCAATAGCCAAAGCTGTAAAGGATCACGCATCCTGCAACCGAAGAATAGGTCTTGCACTAAGTGGTGGCGTTGACTCGGGACTTATTGCAGTACACCTTGCAAAGCAAAATATTCCATTCAAATCATATACTTTTCTTTATGATGGACACTATGACGAATTACAGAGAATTGAACGTTACTCAAAACATATCAAGCTTGACCTGACAAAAATCGTATTGGATACACCAACCATACTAAAATGTTTTCTCGAAGCAAATGCGACAGGTAGCGAGCCGGTCTCGTTCAATGCATCTTTACTTCAAAAAATGACAGCCTGTTGCCAACAAGATGGTGTACAAACATTTTTTGACGGCGACGGTGCCGATCGACTTTTCTTCGGTATGAATGCACACCTGCGCTATGTTAAAATGCAAATGCTTTACAAATTCATTTCCGAAATCAGATTGAATAAATTTGCGGGCATGCTTCTACAAAGATCGCAAATCGGACAAGTGCAACAGTTGGGGAATCTTTTTGCAAACTGGTCAATTGGAATTAAACCTTACCCGGAACGGCATTATGACCGGGATAAACCGTACGATGCAGCGTATGAAAACGCAATTTTTAAAAAATATATCAGTCGATATTGGAAGCATTTTCAAGAAAATTTCCAAAGTGAGGATATCCGCTTATATTTTGCATACCAGTCTATTCATATGTGCCCTGAGTTATTTTTCTATCCCGCTCATGAACAATTCAGCAGAGGCGGGATTGAAAATTTTTCTCCGTTCTGGAATGATGAAATTGTCAACCTCAGCCTGAGCATGCCACAATCGTGGAAAACAAAACAATGGAAAACAAAATATATTCTTCGCAAAACTGGTGCACAACATTTTGATCCCCAATATTGGACAATGCCAAAAATCGGTTTGCAAAATAGCTTTAACTATTTGATATCGGATAAAACCGGAAAAGAATGGTATAACACAACATGTGCTGCGATTAAAAAGACAGATGAGTTTATCTGGCTTAAGGAAAAAGGTGTGGAACCGAAGGCAGAGCGGCTTTTGTCTTTCTTCCAATGGAGGTCCGGTAAAGGACTTGTGTTTTAACGCAAGGTTTTACTATAGGTTGTATAAAGTGAAAAAAACAATCCTCATCACAAATATCCCAACCCCGTATCGGATTCCACTCTTCAATGCGCTGGGCAAGCAGCTGCTTGATATGGCTCTTCATCTCCAGGTTGTTTTTGCTGTGAAGAATTACGGGCGCAGAAAATGGCATGTGCATGAGCAGGAATTCGGCTTTGATTATGCATTTCTACAAGAAAACGAAATGCAGACAACAAGTGAAAAGGCACAATTCAGATATCCCGGTTTGTTCCGCTTCCTGATTAAAGAAAAACCCGATCTCATTATTGTCAGCGGTTTTTCGACAGCAGCGATGGTGTCCTGGCTTTATACAAAATTTACTGGTGTGCCTTTTTGCATTTGGAGCGGTGAAATTCCAGCACGCGGGCATCGCATATCCCGGTTACGAAAAATGCAACGCCTGTGGCTGCTAAAATCGTGCACACGCTGTATCGCATACGGTTCGCAGGCCAAACAGTATCTCATGCAGCTTGGGGTTCCCCGGACACGTATCGATATCGCAATTAATACAGTGGATACGACCTTTTTTTCAAATCAAGTGAATCGAATAAGACAAAACAGGAATTCCACCACGAAAAAGCACATTCTTGCTGTTGGTTATATGACCGCCCGCAAAAATTACCAGTCCTTCATTCCAATCTTCGAACAACTGGTAAAACAACGCGATGATTTTGTGGTTGATATTGTCGGCGATGGGCCGGAGCGCAAAAAACTGGAAAAGCTGGTGCACCAACGGCAGTTACAAGACACCCTTATTTTCCACGGCTATAAACAACGGGAAGCATTGCCTGAATTTTATGCACGTGCAGCCATGTTTCTCTTTCCAACCGAATTCGATATTTGGGGTTTGGTCCTGGTGGAGTCCATGGCAGCCGGGCTCCCATGCCTTGTTTCAAAAAATGCAGGCGCATGTGAAGATTTAATCATTGAAGGCAAGACGGGCTTTTTGGCTGATTTTTCAGATTATCAAAATACGATTGAGAAAATTAACCGACTGCTCGATGATCCTGTCGGGTCGAATACCATCGGCGGCCATGCTGCAAATTTTATACGGGAAAATGCCTCAATTGAACAATCCGTCGCTGGATTTCAATCGTGCATTTCTTCGATTTTTCAGGGAAATCCGGCCGGATTTTGTGATTGCCAGCGCCAGACATCGTCGCACATTTCCTGAATCCCGCGTTCAGCCTGCCAATTCAATTCTGTGCCGGCTTTTGTCGGATCGGCATAACATGCAGCAATATCGCCAGGCCGGCGAGGCGCAATTATGAAAGGGATTTCACAGCTGCTGGCTTGTTTAAACGCCTCGACCATTTCCAATACACTGTAGCCACGGCCTGTCCCAAGGTTGTAGGTTCTTACTTTTGGTTCTTCAGTAAATTTCTGCAATGCACAGACATGCCCGAGCGCAAGATCGACTACATGGATATAATCGCGAACGCCAGTACCGTCCGGTGTTGGATAATCATTGCCAAACACAGATAATTCTTGCAATCGACCGGTCGCAACTTGCGCTATATAAGGCATCAAGTTGTTGGGAATACCATTTGGGTCTTCTCCGATACGCCCGCTTTCGTGGGCCCCAACCGGATTGAAATAACGCAGCAGGACGAGATTCCAGCTCGCATCTGAAACAGCCAAATCCCGCAATATTTCTTCGATCATCAGTTTTGAGCGGCCGTAGGGATTTGTGGCAGAAAGTGGGAAATCCTCGAGAATCGGGACTGAGTGGGGATCGCCATAAACAGTAGCCGATGAGCTGAAAATGAGATTTTTCACACCGTGTTGTTGCATAATATTGCAAAGATTCACCGTACCGGAGACATTGTTTTCGTAATATTTTAACGGCATGGCAACCGACTCACCAACAGCTTTCAAGCCGGCAAAATGAATCACCGATTCGATTTTATGATTCTTAAAAATATCTGTCAATCCTTTTGAATCATTCAGGTCAGTTTGATAAAATGTGAGATTTTCCCCTGTTAGTTCCTGAACGCGTCTTAATGATTCGTATTTACTATTCGACAAATTATCCAAAACGACGACTTCATGTCCGCTATTGAGCAATTCCAGACAAGTATGGCTCCCAATGTAACCGGCACCACCGGTGACTAATATTTGCATTTTTTCCCTTTTCTTACTTGTTCAGTGCAGATGAATTTCCCGGACAATTTTGCAAAATAATCCAGGCTGTTTAAATTTTCCTTTGTCTCAATGTACAAAATAATAAAAAAAACGCTGAAATCGAAAACGGAAAAACTTAAATACCGGAATCTTCACATTTCGTATTTTTAAACTCCAGAATTACGGGCGTTGAATGGTTTGATTGAGAACATTTTATTCATTACGTTCACGAATGTCCACACAATTGAAGTTAAAAGATTAAATAAGTTTGTAGTGAAGGCTTTAGCCTTTTTTAAGTCAGGCCTTATACGCAAAGAGACTAAAGTCTCTACTACAATCATCTTAACTTAATCTCGTTGAATGTTCACATAACACATATTCAAAAATATGAGGTGAAAATGCACGGTGGTGATTTGATTTCAGAAGTTTTAAAAGCACAGGGCACGCAACAGATATTTTGCCTGTCCGGAGGGCATGTAGCACCGATTTTTGTGGGATGTAAAAACAGAAACATCCGGGTTGTTGACGTACGGAACGAGGCCACTGCTGTTTTTGCAGCAGATGCAACGGCACGCTTATCCGGTGAACCGGGTGTTGCCGTGGTGACTGCAGGCCCGGGACTGACCAACACTATCACCGCAGTGAAAAATGCGCAAATGGCGCAGTCACCGGTGATCATCATCGGGGGGGCAACGGCAACCGCGTTAAAAGGACGCGGCGCGCTGCAGGACATCGATCAGATGGCATTGATGCGACCGCATGTAAAGTGGGCAAAAACCATAAAAAAAGTAAAAGACCTGGCGCCATCTTTCGAAAAAGCATTCTTTATAGCCCAAAATGGAATTACAGGACCTGTTTTTCTTGAATGCCCCATCGATCTGCTGTATGAAGAGAAACTTGTGCGTGAACTTTACGGCACCAAATCAATCGCTGGAAAAAGCTTAACAAGCCGAATGATCAATTGGTATTTACAGCGTCATGTGAAAAAGCTCTTTGCAGGCGTTGATTGGCACGCCAAACCGAAAAAGCAGCCAGTGAGCACAATGCAGCCCACCACTGCGAAAATTAGAAAAGCAAGCCAGAAATTAACCACTACGAAAAAACCTGTACTGCTCATCGGCAGCCAGGCGATGGTGCAGGCTGGTCAAGCGGAACGAATCGCGGAAGCAGTTAAACAATTGGGCATCCCGGTTTTTCTCTCTGGCATGGCACGTGGTTTACTCGGCCAGAAGAGCAGTTTGCACATCCGGCACAAACGACGCATGGCACTACGGGAAGCCGATCTCGTTATCCTGGCTGGTGTGCCCTGCGACTTCCGTCTTGACTATGGGCAGCATATTCGGAAAAGCAGCTATTTCATCTCAGCGAACCGCAGCCGCAAAGATTTGACGAAAAATCGACGGCCTGATTTGGGCGTACATTGTGATGCCGGAGACTTCCTGATCGGACTCGCAAAACAGAAAATCTCCTCGTCCGCATGGCTGGACTGGCGCGAACACTTACAGCAAAGAGATCATGTCAGAGAGCAGGAAATTACACAACAATCTGCAATGCAATCCGCACGTGTGAATCCACTTTTGCTTTTTCGAGAAATAGAGAATCATCTTACACAAAACAGTATCATCGTCGCAGATGGCGGTGACTTTGTCGGGACTGCCTCTTATATTTTGCGTCCAAGGGGGCCACTCACATGGCTGGATCCCGGTGCATTTGGCACCCTGGGTGTCGGTGCCGGCTTCGGGCTCGGTTCCAAATTGCACAAACCCGATTCGCTCGTCTGGTTGATTTATGGTGATGGTTCTGTTGGCTATAGTCTGGCAGAATTTGATACGTTTGTACGACATAAAATCCCGGTGATCGCTGTCGTCGGCAATGATGCCTGCTGGTCACAAATTGCCAGGGAGCAGGTAGAAATGCTCGGGGATGATGTCGGCACGGCGTTAGCCCGCAGTGACTACCATAAAGTGGTCGAAGGCTTCGGGGCAAAAGGATTTCTTTTGGACAATGCAAAGGACATATCCACGATTCTGAAACAGGCACAGGATGTCGCCCAATCCGGCACGCCTGTACTCATCAATGTTCACCTGGCAAAATCTGATTTTCGGAAGGGCTCTATTTCAGTTTAGTGCATCGCCAAAGTTAAAAAACTGTAGGTTTCAGGCTATTGACTGCAGGCTGCAGGTAAAGATTACAACAGTGTCTGCTTCCTACAGCCTAATCACCTTTAGCCTACAACCAATTTATTCACTCCTCATAATTTTAATCTTACAACGAGCATTTCTGCTAAATTCGCAAATTTCTCCGGTTATCACCAACTTTTTCCAGATATTACCCTGACATGTGTTTGCAAAAGGGGCTCTTGCAGGTAATACTTACATATAACTGCAAAATGCCAATTTAAAACACACTATCTCATTTCGGAGAGGAAATGATTGGGAAAACGGGCTTAAGACTCATCATAACAATCCTTTTTTTTGGATTTATAAATGACCATATCCAGGCACAGAATCCAGTAACCCTGAGCGGTGAACAGTTCATCAATAAATACAAAACCGCAATGGCCAACCGCGACAGCAAAGCGCTGCGTGATCTATTTCAGAATTATTCCTTTCAGGGACGGATCGTCGCCAACCATTTGCACTACAAAGGCGTGGAAAGCTTCCGCAACGGCGAGATCGAACAAGCCATTAATGAATTGGTCGATGCGCAAGACTTGCTTGGAAGGCTGGGTGACCATATGCCGCGCCTCGAGGCACTGCATCTTCTCGGGCAAATCTGCCTGGAAACCGGGCGATATAAACCAGCCCTGCGCTATTATGAAATTGGTTTTGATCTTGCACGCCGGCTCAAGCATGTGCGTGAATTTATTCATTTCGGCGTACAAGCAGCGACACTGTATCGTCTGAAAGGGAATTACGCCCAGGCGATGCCATTCCTGGAAGAGTCTTTAAAAATGGCAGAACAAGTCGGCTACCAGGCTGAACACGCGGCCCTTCTCAATAACATGGGACTTCTCCACATGGAGATGGGAGACTTCAAAAAAGCAAGACGATTTTTTGAAAATGCCCTGGTTCTTTCGGTTGAACTAAGTGATAAAGCCAATGGTGGGCGTATTTTAAAAAATCTTGGGCGAACTTATTTTCAACTGGGTGAATACGAGGAAGCGCTCAGTTACAATGCACGTGCATTAAGCCTGTTGCAGGATACCGGAGATCGTGAAGGGGAAGCTGATGTCCGTTTTAATTTTGGCGAAACCTATGAAATTGCCGGTGATAATCTCAATGCACTGACAAGTTTCCACGAGGCTCTCGGTATCTACTATGAAATTGCAGACAGCACCAAGGCAATCAGCACCCTTGGCCGAATTGCACATTTGAACTGGCCAAACACGACTTTTGAAGAGTCCTTGACAAGTTTTGAAAATAACCTGAAAACAGCGAGGGAAAGTAACGACAGAGAAACAGAAGCGATGCTGTTAAAAAACATGGGGGAAGTACTGTTTTATTCAGGTCGATATGCTGAAGCGATCGCCACGCTGGAGCGCGCTCGCAAAATGCTCGATTTGAATCCAAATCCTGAATATGAACGGTATATTTATTCCACTCAGGGTCTGATATATTATGAAATTGGCCGCTACAACGATGCCCTCCAGGCTCTACGGCAAGCGCTCATTCTCTCGAAATCAACCCATAACGACGCCGAAGAATTGGCCGCGATGACACTCACCGGAAAAATCTACTTTCAAACCGGCCACCTCGCCGAAGCGGCAAAATTACTGAGCAAGTCCCTGGAAATTGGTAAAAGCAAAGCGCTTTATAGTGATGCCATGGAGGCGATTGTCTACCTGCGCAAGATTTATGTTTTGCAAGCCATGGAAAATAAGCTGGACGAACTGCAAATCGAAATAGACAACCTGCGCAAGGTGATGCAACCCACGGATATTACGCCGGCAATCACAACATCGATCGGTGATCTTTATCTCGATATGGAGGACTATGGCAATGCGACACTTTATTACGATGAGTCGCTGACCTATTACCTGCGCCACGACCGCAAGGCATTGACAGGGGGCGCTTTCCTGAAAATCGCCAATACGCTGGCCGCCAACAATGACACGACAAAGGCCATCTCCCATTACGAACACGCAATGGATGCCGTAAAATTTGTCGATGACCTCGATGGAATCGCAGCAGTGCAAATGGATTTTGGCCATTACCGCATGAAAACGAATCAGCTTGTATTCGCCGATACGCTCTTATCGAGAGCGCTTGCATTTATGCGACGATCCGGTAACCGCATCGGTGTTATTGAATGCCTGATTTCACTTTCCGATGTTGATAGCCGCTGGGGTAATCCGGCAAAAGCTGTGTCTGGTTTAAATAGTGCTTTAAAATTGGCACGCGGAATAAACTCTGTCCACCACCAGACAAGAATTTTAAATAAAATCGCAGACATAAGCCTGGCCAATCGCAGCGAAAAGGGCGCTGTGAAAGCCTACCAGCAATTGTTTAAAATAAGCAGAGATTTCAAACTCTGGAACGAGCAGGCAATTGCTGCAACGAAAATCGGGGATGTGCTGATCCGGAGAAGCAATCTACAGGATGCCATCCAGTATTATAACAAGGCGCTTGATATTTACAGTAAAATGAACGCCTATGAAGGATACGCCCGCACCACAGCCGCCATGGGGATGATATTCAATGAGGCAGGACGGTATGAATTGGCAGATAAATCGCTTCATGACGCCATTGAACAGTTTCATGATCTCGGTATGCCAAGCCATGAAGCGGATATTATGCTTGAATATGCTG
>QQUM01000531.1 GCA_008501545.1 Calditrichota bacterium | reverse complement strand
GTTCTGGTCACGGCAGGACTGCTTGATGGTCTTGAGGAATTCGTTGAACAGTTGTTGGTAACTGCTTTTGATGTGAACCGGCTGTGTGCGAAGTTTTTCATCCGATTCCATGTCGAGGAAGAGGGTGTCTTCGGTAAAACCAAAATTGATTTCCTGGGCATCGAGCATGTGAAACAGCACGACTTCGTGCTTGCGGTGGCGAAAATGTTTTAAACCCTGCAAGACCGCATCGAGATCTTCATCGAAAAAATCGGAAAAAATCAGCACCAAAGCACGCCGCTTCATTCGCTCGGCAATCGTGTCCAAAGCACTGGCGATATTTGTCCCCGCTGTGGTTTGTGTCTGATCGAGCGTACGCAATATATCAGTCAGATAACTGGACATCGACCGGGCTGGCATGATGGTGCGGATTTTCTCATCGAAAGTGACGAGGCCGACGGCATCGCGCTGGTGGCGAATCATCAAGTAGGCCAGGGCTGCAGCGAGGTAATTTGCGTAGATAAACTTGCTGATATTGCCGCTCGCATAACCCATCGATGCGCTGCAGTCCATCAGCAGATAACATTTTAAATTGGTTTCTTCTTCGAATTGCTTGACATAAAAGCGGTTTGTTTTGCCGTATACTTTCCAGTCCACATGTTTTAATTCATCGCCGGGCATGTATTGCCGGTGTTCGGCAAACTCGACGCTGAATCCGTGGTAGGGGCTTTTGTGCAGTCCGGCTATAAATCCTTCAACGACGAGTTTGGCACGCAGATCAAGACCGGAAATCGTGGAAATGTACTTTGGATCGAGGTAGCGGTTGTAATTTTCTGTTTTATCCGGCATCGAATTACAAACTTTCAAGGAGTCGTATAATCAGATTGACGGAATCGATGCCTTCCGCTTCAGCGGAAAAGTTGGTTACGATCCTGTGGCGCAAAACCGGCACTGCGATGGCTTTGACATCGTCAATATTTGGCGTTGTGCGGCTGTCGAGCAAAGCACGTGTTTTGGCGCCGAGTATGAGAAACTGCGATGCGCGCGGTCCAGCGCCCCAGCGGGTGTATTGCTGGATAAAGTCAGGTGATCCTTCCTGCGGTCTGGTCATGCGCACGAGTTTTACCGCATATTCAACCACGTTATCCGCGACCGGCACACGGCGAATAAGATCCTGCAATGCGATAATCTGTTCGGCGTTGAGTATTTTTTGCAGGTCTGCTTTGTATTCGCCGGTGGTGGATTTCACGATGGTTTTTTCTTCTTCAAAGGTCGGATAATCGACCCAGAGATTAAACATGAAGCGGTCCAATTGTGCTTCGGGTAAGGGGTAGGTTCCTTCCTGTTCAATTGGATTCTGGGTTGCCAAAACGAAAAAAGGTTCGGTTAATTTATAGGTTTCGCCGGCGGCGGTAACCTCGTGTTCCTGCATGGCCTGCAGCAGTGCAGCCTGGGTTTTGGGTGGTGTGCGGTTTATTTCGTCTGCCAGCACAATATTAGCGAATACGGGACCGCGGATAAATTTAAATTGCTTGCTGCCATCGCTGCGGTTTTCCTCGATGAACTCGGTGCCGGTAATGTCTGATGGCATGAGGTCCGGTGTAAACTGAATGCGATTGAATTTCAGATCGAGAACCTGGGCGAGTGTACTGATAAGCAGTGTTTTCGCAAGACCCGGCACGCCAACCAGCAGACAGTGACCGCGGGAGAGCAGAGAAATGATCAGTTCATTGATGATTTTTTCCTGTCCGATGATAATCTTTCCGGTCTGCTGCAGTATGTCCTTGTAGGCTTCGCTCAATTCCTCAACTGCTGTGATATCCCGGTGTTTACCTGCCATGCAACCTCCTGTTTTATTGAACAAATTTTTTCATAACGTCTATGAACAAATCCTCATTTCACGTGTCATTCCCGCAATGCTTTTAGCGGGGATCTGCATTTGTGAGAGGATTATAAAAATGGATTCCGTCTAAAAGCACGACGGAATGACGCTCCAACTAAATGTGTACCATATAAACTGCGAAAGATAAGTAATCTCAATTTCAGAGACAAAAGATTTATATTTTTTAACTTATCCACTGTTTATCATTCTTTGATTTGAAACCGGAATGACCGCAGCATCAGTGATAACGGAATATCCATCGGTTGCAATTCCAGCGAATAATTGAAAAATTCACGGCGCAGGGGATACTCCTTGCGCAGCTTGTGAAAATAAGCGGCGTGTTCCGCTTCCGGTTTGTTTATGATGGCCCGCATCGCTTTATCGTCCTGCAGGATATTATAAACGCCAAGACAACTTTGTACAATAGCATTGCTAACTCCCGCATCTCCACGGACTGGAATTGGTGCCTGGTTTACTCGCGGTAAATTCGGTCGCCATGATTCATCAAGAGCAAAATGGCGGCAAAATTCGCGGTAAACAAACCACGTTCCGTTTGCTTTTCCCTCCAGGGAATAACCCGCGATGTGCGGCGAGGCAATTTTCGTCAGTTGCATGAGATCACAGTACGGTTCTGGTTCATTTTCCCATACGTCGAGAACCAGTGTGGCATTCGGTCGATTCTTTTTCCATTCGAGCAAGGCCCGGTTATTGACAACCGCACCCCGTGAGGCGTTGATTAGTATCACATCATCACGCAACCGGTTCAATTGTTCGGCATCAAAAAGATACCAGGTTTTGTCCTGTCCTTCTTTCGTTAACGGCACATGCAGCGTAATGATATCTGCCTTTTCCAGGTCTGCAAGTTCAACAAATTTTTTATCACCCGTCGTACGTGCCAGCGGAGGATCATTCTGCAGTATGTTCATACCGCAGGCTTTTGCTAAACGTACAACACGACTCCCGACATTGCCGACACCGACCACACCGATTGTCATTTCAGAAATCGGTAGCGCCTGCTCCGATGTGATTTTTGCGAGCGAGGTAAAAACATATTCGGCGACTGCATCGGCATTGCAACCGGCAGCGCTGGCAAAGGCAATGCCGGCCTTTTGCAAATAGGCCAGGTCGATGTGGTCGGTACCGATGGTTGCCGTACCGACAAATTTTACCGCGCTGCCTCGCAGCAGGCTCTCATCGACCTGCGCTGTCGAGCGCACGATAAGCGCATCGGCGTCCAGTATGTTAGCGTTTGTCATTTCATGAGCCGGTACAAGCTGAATTTCTCCCAGATCGCCAAATGCCTCTTCGGCATAGGCGATATTTTCATCGATGATGATCTTAGGCATTTTATAATTTATCATTCATCTGCTCCGATGCCAAGGTAGCGAATGTCGCCATTTCTGCTGGTGACTTCGATGGTATCAAAATAATTGAGCAGGGGCAACGCATATTTGCGTGAGGTATTATCGACGAGTGTTTTGAATTCCGAAATGGTGATGTGCTCCTTTTCTTTGAGCCAGTGAATCAGGTTTTTGTGGGCAAGCGCCACCATGTCGCGGTGAAAGTAATGGTCATCTCCGGCTTTAATTGCGAGACCTTCCGTGACGACTAATGTCAACAGCGAGGCAATGGTTTGTATGTTTTCCCCCAATTTGATAGATAATTCTTCAGGCGTCGGTGGAGAAAAACGGCTCTTTAGAAGTTGTTCGACGAGTCGGTCCTTTAACTGTTCATGCTGCGCAGAGAGTGCAATCTGAAAATCCGCCAGCGCAATAAATCCGGAGGTATCCCGAATTTTCTTTTCGGTGATCATTTTTTCCAAACAGAACTGCAGGAATGGCTGGGTTAATTTTTTATCCATCCTTTGCAAGAGTTCTGCCTTGCTGAAGCCAACGCGCATCGGGTGATTGCTGTGGAATTCTTGCAAATAATTCTCGATCTGTGAACTGATTTGTTGATAACGCATGCTGTGTGCCAGGCTTTTTTTGCTGACGCGCACCAGGGTTCCCTGCTTTTCAAGTTTGGCGATTTGTGATGTAACAATATTTTCCGAGAGTCCCGTCTTCGCGATAATATCCTGCAGCGTTGCGACGCCGCTTGCTTCCCTGAGAAACTGTTCCTGAATGAGCTCGCCGGGATCCTCTTTTTCCAATGCCTGCAGTTGGTGCAGTGTTTCCTGCAGATTTTTGCGGCGTAACGGAGCCGGATGTGCATCGAGTATTGTGCCACCGCCGATGGTGAATGAGGGTGAATACTGTCGGATGACAAACAGATCGAGACGGCGTACAGCGATGTTTTTTTCCAGATCGATTTGTGCAAAGCAGGACATGCCCGGTTCGATGCGCTGGCCGTCAATCGAACGGATTCGTCCCATGATTTCCGCGGTTCCGGTATGAAAACGAATGCGGGCATTGGATTTTAAAGGCGCACTGTTTTTTAAAAGTCGTACTTTACCTTGAATCTTTTTCGATGCCTTGAAAAGTCCCGGAGCGGCTAAAACATCGCCGCGACTGATGTCATCTTTGGCAATTCCATGTATGTTGATGGCAGCTCTGTCACCACTTCTCACGGATTGCACTTCAGCGCTGTGTTTTTGGAGTCCGCGAATCCGGCTCTTGCGACCACCAGGCAATATTTCGACTTCCTCACCTGTTTGGGTGGTGCCGGAGAGTATCGAACCGGTGACGACTGTACCAAATCCTTTCATGGAAAAACTGCGGTCGACCGGTAACCAGAAAACGCCACGGTCATGGCGTGATGTGAGTTTCTGCAGAGTGGATTCAATAGCTGATTTTAATTCGGAAATGCCCTTCCCCGATAGTGAATCAACACGATAAAATGGCGCATTTTCAAGGCAGGTGCCGGTAACCAGACCTTTTAAATCATCCTCGACCAGATCAATCCAATCCGGCTCGACGGTGTCGATTTTTGTGAGAACAACAATTCCCTTTCGAACCTGAAGAATGTTGAGAATATCCAGATGTTCCCGGGTTTGCGGCATGATGCCATCGTCTGCGGCAACAACGAAGAGCACAAGATCGATCGTCGATACGCCGGCAACCATATTTTTTACAAATTTCTCATGTCCGGGTACATCGATAATGGTGGCGTTTTCGCCGAGGTGGGCGAAACCGATATCGATTGTCAGCCCGCGTGCCTGTTCTTCTTTCAAACGATCGGTGTTCGTGCCGGTAAGCGCCTGTACAAGCGCTGTTTTACCGTGATCGATATGACCGGCTGTTCCTATGATAAAATGTTGTTGTGCATTCGTGGACAAATCGGATTCCTCCATGGTTGAATTTGAAGTAGAGAATATAAAACTTCTGCTGAGGATATCCAAAGATTTGTTGGATGAGTCGAGAGTACTTTAGGATAGTTTGAATATGCTGTATAATGCAGAAATTCAGGAATTCAGGAATTGAGTCTGTATTTTCGACCTCTCTTCATGTCTTTGTTATGTTTACAGAATTGTTTGTAGTGCAGACTTTAGTCTCTCAGAATTGTTTGTAGTGGAGACTTTAGTCTCTCTGCACGAGATTCTTTTGATCTGAACAAAGGCTAAAGCCTTCACTACATACTTGTTTAACCAAAATGGAAGCTTCGGTCATAAAAAATAGACAAACAGCAAATTAATCCTCGATTCCGGTTGTGCCAAATTGCTCAAACAACACCGGGACAACGAGCATATTCAGCGCTGTGGCTGTTAGCAGCCCGCCTAAAATCACGACTGACATCGGCGCCTGAATTTCGCTTCCGGCTTTGTCCGCTGCAAGGGCAAGTGGAACAAGCGCCAGACCGGTTGTGAATGCGGTCATCAAAATAGGTGATAGCCGCTCCATCGAGCCTTGTTTTATTGCCTCGCGCAATGACAAATCTTCGTCGTTCATCAGGTGGTTGTAGTGGGACACCATCATGATACCGTTTCGTACCGCGATGCCAAACAGGGTAATAAATCCCACCAGCGAAGCAATGCTGAGAATGCCGTCTGTAATAAAAATGGCAACAACACCCCCAACCAATGCCAATGGCAAGTTTACCATTATCAAAAAAGACTGCCGGAAACTGCGGAATTCCATATACAGTGCCACAAGAATAGCCATAATGGATAACAAGCTGAGCAATGTCACCGTCTTTGTCGCCTGCTCAGCACTTTCGAACTGGCCGCCATAGTTGATAAAATAGCCCTGCGGCAATGCAAGGTTTTCGTCGATTTTCTGCTTTATTTCTTCGACAACACTGTTCACATCACGTCCGGACACATTGGCCTGCACGACAATTTTGCGTTTTACGTTTTCTCTACTGATGTAGTTCGGACCTTTGTCCACGACGATATCCGCGATCATGTCCAACGGTATTTTCGCGCCGGTTGGTGTATCGATCAGGCTGTTTTTAATGCTTTGCAAGTCACCGCGAAATTCGGGTGCATAGCGCACCACCAGATCGTGGCGGCCATCGCCTTCGAAGATCTGCGATGTTTTAACACCGAGAAAAGCAATATCCACCATCTTGTCGAGATCTTCCACTTTCAGACCGTACATGGCCATGTTACGACGGTTGGCGTGAATACGCACCTGCGGAATGTCGGTTTGCTGCGCGGCTGCCAAATCCACGATGCCCTCCACCTCCTGCATCTGTGCTTTTGCCTGTTCTGCGAGTTTGCGCAATTTGTATAAATCGCTGCCAAAAATCTTTACCGCAATGCTTGCCCGCGTACCGGACAGCATATGGTCGATGCGGTGGCTGATCGGTTGGCCAATCGCCAGCACAATGCCTGGAACGATGGATAATTCATTTCGCAGCGCTTCCAGCAGGTGCTCTTTTTCAATGTTCGACAAATCGATGCGCACTTCCATTTCGTGCGCGTGTGAGCCCATGGAATGTTCGTCCAGTTCCGTGCGTCCCGTGCGTCGAGCAGTTGAAATGACGGCAGCGTTTGAGAGTAGAATTTCCTCGACCATGTTGCCGATTTTATCGGATTCTTCAAGCGAAGTGCCGGGAACTGTGGCAAAGCTGATATTCAATGTGCCTTCGTTGAATTCCGGCAAAAACGAACGACCGATAAATGTGAATGAAAACAATGAAAAAAGAATAAGCACACCAGCGGAGAGCATAATAAAATTTTTATGCTTCAGTGACCAGTCCAACGATGGTTCATAGAGTGATTTTAATCGGCGAACCAGCCAACCATCTTTCTCATCTTTGTAAGTGATATTCTTGAGCAAATAAGCGCTTAATGCCGGTGTCACGGTAATTGCCACCAGCAACGAAGAAAAAATCGATACCACATATGCCAACCCCAGGGGCTTCAGCATGCGGCCTTCGACGCCACTGAGAAAGAACAGCGGCAGAAACACGATAATCACGATGAACGTTGCCATGGCGATCGGGGTACGTATTTCAGACGACGCCATGGCTACGACATCGTAAAATGGTTTCTGTTTAACTTTGGGCAGGGCCTGGTTGGCTTTTAAGCGCCGGTAGACATTTTCCACGTAAATTATTGCATCATCGACCAAAACACCAATCGCAATGGCCATACCGCCGAGGGTCATGGTGTTAATGGATAAGTTTAAAATTTTCAACACCAGCACGGCGATAATCAATGAAATTGGAATGGCGATAGCAGAAATTATTGTCGTTCGTACATTCATTAGAAACAGCATCAAAATCAGAATAACTAAAATTGCGCCATCGCGCAAGGCCTCGAGCACGTTATGCACAGCAATTTGAATAAAATCCGACTGCCGGAAAATATCGCTGTGCAAGCGAATATCAGCGCTGAGTACTGGTTTTAATTCTTCAAGTACGATGTCAATATCTTCCGTGAGCGTCAGCGTGTTGGCATCCGGTTGTTTGCTGATGACAAGCATGACGCCACTATTCTTATTAATTGAAGCCGTACCCAGCTTCGTCGCCGGCGCAATCGCAACCTGCGCAACGTCTTTTATCAGCACCGGCACCGTGCCTTTCATGGTGATGACAGTGTGCTCCAGCCCGGATTTATCGCGAATGCGACCAATGCCGCGAATGAGGTATTCCTGCCCCGAATCAATGTAGTAACTACCTGCCGCGTTGATATTTGAACCTGCAACGGCGTCCACAATTTCATCCATACTGATTTCATATTTTTGCAACAGATATGGATTGATTTGCACCTGATATTGTTTTGTTTCACCGCCGTAAACCAGCACTTGTGAAATTCCGGGTACTGCAAGCAAACGCGGTCGCAGCGTAAAATCGGCGAGTGTGCGCAATGCCATCGGCGAGGTGGAATCGCTGGTCATGCCTACCAGCATAATTTCGCCCATAATCGAGGTGATCGGTGCGAGCAGGGGTTGGTCCACGTCTTCCGGCAAGGCGTTTTGCACACCCTGCAATTTTTCATTGACGATTTGCCGGGCTTTGTAAATATCCGTACCCCAGTCGAATTCCACCCAGATGGTGGACAAACCCTGAATCGAGTTGGAGCGAACGCGCCGCACACCGGAGG
>QQUM01000806.1 GCA_008501545.1 Calditrichota bacterium | reverse complement strand
ATTCACAATCTTGATTTGTATGCAGGTCAAATAAAAGTGATTGGAAAAAGACAGAAAGAACGAATTATTCCTTTACCCAAATCACTTTTCAAACAGTCACAGCAATGGTTAAAAACGCGTCGCAGCTGGCAAATAAAGGCGTCTTTGAGCATGGAAAATTTGTTTATAAACAAAAATGGAAAGGAGTTGAACCGGCAAGCACTCTATCGCATCGTTTCAAATGTCCTGGGTCGTGTCGCGGAAAAAGGGAAAACGAATCCCCATATTCTACGACATAGTTATGCAACGCACCTGCTCGATTCCGGCGCAGATTTGGTTTCCGTGAAAGAGCTCCTTGGGCATTCTGATTTGAATACAACACAAATATATACTCATATCTCGTCACAACGCTTGAAAAAAGCATATAGTCAGGCTCATCCCCGTGCGAAGCGGAAGTAGCGGGGCTTGTGCTTTGCAAGCTGATGGCGGGTCAATCGTTCATCACTTTTTTTAGGAGGTTTGCCATGCGTACAATCTTCACTGCACGACATTATAAGGCACCTGAGAACTTGAAAAAGTTTGCAGAAGAGGAAGTGCAAAGTCTGAAGAAATATTATGATGGCATCATTGATTGCGAAATCATATTGGATTATGAAAAACAGACCCAGGTTGCAGAGATAAAAGTCTCTGTGAATGGACAGACGCTAAAAGCAATCGAAAAAAGTGAAAATATCCGCAAATCGATAACATTAGCAACCAACAAGCTCGAACGCCAATTAAAGAAATATAAAGGGAAGTGGAGCAGAAAGGGGGCGGCTAAGCCATCTTTAATTGAAACCCCTCAGGAAGAGCCGCAACCAGATGAAATTTAAGTAATTGAGTTGGAAAAGGCCTCCCATCTGGAGGCCTTTTTCTTTCTTTCGTCGCATATTATAATTGAAATGTTAAATTGCATATTCTCATATAATTAAAAATATCTGTACTCTTTTTTTAAAAATTTCTGAGCAATTTAGGGAGCGGGTAAGCAGTGCAAAAAATAGATGTCAAAACACTTTTTCTCGAAAACCATGACCATCTTAGCCTTGAATTGTTAAATGGTGAGGAAGGCTTTACCAACGAAATTTTTGAACCGGATTTACACAGACCTGGCCTGGCGCTTTCTGGTTTTACCGATGTTTTTACTTACAGGCGTATACAAGTTTTTGGCAATACGGAAATGGGTTATCTTAAGAAACTGTCAGCAGAACGCAGAAAAAAAGCGCTGAAAACGGTGATGAAATTTGCCATCCCATGTATCATCGTCACGGAAAGTAACGATGTCCCACAAGAAATGCTGGATGCTGCAACAGCCTCGAATATACCAGTTATGCGCACAACCATTACAACGACACAACTCTTGCATCTTCTTGGCGAGTATATGGACATCACCTTTGCCGAGACCACAACAGTACATGGCAGTCTGGTGGATGTCTTCGGAATGGGGGTACTTTTTACCGGCCGTTCCTCGATTGGGAAAAGCGAAATCGCCCTGGATCTTATTGAGCGTGGTCATCGTCTTGTTGCAGATGATGTGGTGAATATATTTAAACTTGCCGGTGATGTGTTACTCGGACGGGGAAGTGAATTACTACAGCATCACATGGAAATACGTGGGCTGGGTATCATCGATGTAAAAAGCCTGTTTGGAATCAACTCTATTCGCGTTCAAAAACGAATTGAAGTTGAGGTGCAATTGGAGCAGTGGGACAAGAATGAAGAATATGAACGTATTGGATTGGATGAGGAGTTTTCAACGCATCTTGGCGTGAAAATTCCTGTCGTACGTTTGCCTATTTTTCCGGGTAAAAATATTACGGTGATTGCAGAGGTTATTGCGCTGAATCAGATGCTGAAGGTCTACGGCCAAAATACTGCAAAACTCTTCAGCGATCGACTGATACAAAAAATTCAGGCAAAAGGAGAGGATAGTCACAGTGCGCCGGAACAACCACCCACCGACTCATTTGTGCCAAATACCACGCGAATTAAACGATATCTGCGTAAAGACTACGAGTAACCATTTAGAATTAAACGCCCTTTGGAAGAGATGATGAAATGAATCGCAGTAATCTGGAATTGAAAGTTGGTATTATAACTATTTGTGGCATTATAGTTCTTGTTGTTGGATCCATATGGGGACGCGATGTCAAAATTTCCTCAAATTATCGACAGCTTGACATTGTTTTCGATCACAGCGGTGGAATTAGGCCCGGTGACGCGGTGAATGTCAATGGAATAAAAAAAGGGCGAGTCGAAACGGTTGAGTTGCTGCCACACGCAGTAAAAGTCTCAATTGTCCTCTCGACGGATGTGATCCTGTACAAAGACATGAAAGCACAAATTGTTATGCTCGATTTAATGGGTGGCACAGTGCTCGAAGTCACCCCGGGACGGTCGGACCAGCCTATGGATTTTGCGTCGTTGCCCGGCCCCATCCGCGGGCAATCAGTTGCAAGCCTTGCACTGCTTGTTGCTGAATTCCAGGCGATGCGCATGCAGGCTGATACTTTGCTCTCACAAATGACGATGGCCGTTGGCAATCTGAATTATATGTTGGATAAACGTACCTTTGTCGAGCCATTGAAAGCGAGTGTTGCAAACTTACAGATTTCGACGAACATGATGAAGCAAATTCTATCAAAAAACGAAAAATCTATAAATGAGCTCATTGCGAATGCCGGTACTGCCTCTGATAAAATGCAGAAGTTAATCGATAACAAGGGGGATGCCTTGGGGAAATCTATTGATTCATTTGTGCGGGCATCCGGCAAGATCGACACGATTACAACAGATTTACAGGAAATTAGTCGCCAATTGCACCAACGCAAGGGCAGCCTGGCAAAATTAATTTATGAAGACGATGTGTACAACGACCTGCAAAAAACAATCGCCGGCCTCGACAGTTTATCCCGTGATCTTCAATCCAATATGGGGAAATATTTGCAAGGTACAGACGTTAATCTTTTGAATTTGTTGAAGTTTTAGTGGTTTTGGCTCTCCTTAATTTTTCTATAATTATATTCTCTGAACAGTTTAGCTGATTCTCCCCTCTTCTCAAATCCTGTCCAACGGAGGGATATTCATACAGAAATCATTGGGAGAATGATAATATTCCTCGAAGCTCAAATTATCCTGTAAGGCGAATGGAGCCGTAAGCAGGATATGTCTGATCGAAAACTGTTACCAAATCATACCAAAGAAAAAAATCCAAAATTCAACTTGATGGTTTTACAAATTTTGCGTTTCTTCCGTGAATATTTATGCAAATGAACCCTTTTTCTTAATAAAGTAATATTCCATGCACGAACCCGAAGTTAATAAAGATCTCGTTGATGCGCACGGCCTGACAGAAGAAGAATTTACAAAAATATGTGAGATTCTTGGTCGTGAGCCAAATTTTACAGAATTGGGTATTTTTTCTGTGATGTGGTCGGAGCATTGCAGTTATAAAAATAGTATTCTGCAGTTAAAAACCCTGCCTCATGAAGGCGAGCATCTGTTAGCAGAAGCCGGGGAAGAAAACGCCGGTCTTATCGATATTGGGGATGGCCTGGCTGTGGCATTTAAAATCGAGAGCCATAACCATCCTTCCGCAGTCGAACCCTACCAGGGCGCAGCCACCGGGGTTGGCGGTATTCTGCGCGATATTTTTACTATGGGAGCCCGACCTATTGCCGCGTTGGATAGCCTGCGTTTTGGCAGCCTGGATGATGCCCGCGTGCGTTATTTGTTCCGCGGTGTAGTCAAAGGCATTGGCGATTACGGAAACTGTTTTGGCGTACCCACAGTGGGTGGCGAAGTCTATTTCGATAAAAACTACAGCGGCAATCCTTTGGTGAATGCGATGGCTGTCGGCGTTGTCAAGCACGACCAGATTGCGCGTGCACAAGCAAAAATTGATGGCGCCACGGTGATGATAATTGGTGCATCCACCGGCCGTGATGGAATTCATGGTGCTACTTTTGCCAGCGAAGATTTAAGTAAAGAATCTGAAGAGCGAAGATCCAACGTCCAGGTCGGCGATCCCTTTACAGAAAAGCTGCTACTCGAAGCCACTTTGGAAATGATAAAAATTGGTTGCATTCACGGTATTCAGGATATGGGTGCAGCGGGTATCACGTGTTCCAGTAGTGAAATGGCGGGTGGCAGCGGTACTGGAATGGAACTTGATCTCGACAAAGTCCCCTTGCGTGAAGACGGCATGACACCTTATGAAATTATGCTTTCCGAATCGCAGGAACGCATGCTGCTTGTTGCCGAACCCGGCCGTGAAGCCGATGTGGTCGCAATATGCGCAAAATGGGATTTGAATGCGCAGGAAGTTGGGATCGTCACGACAAAACATGATAAACTCGTTGTACGGAAAGACGGGCGCCTATACGCTGAAATTCCAGCTGAAACGCTGGTATTGGGAGGTGAAGCGCCACAATATGTTCGGGAGACGAAAAAACCAGCTTACATCGATGTGGTCCAGGCTCAAAAATTTGATACACTGCCAATACCACAAAATATGACTGACGTATTGCTGCAACTTTTGGGCTCGCCCAATATCGCGAGCAAAGCCTGGGTTTACAACCAGTATGATTTCAGCGTACGCACGAACACGATCATCGCCCCGGGTGCAGATGCGGCGGTGGTCCGCATAAAAGGCTCACAAAAAGCACTTGCTGTCTCAACCGATTGCAACGGCCGCTATGTGTATCTTAATCCGCGGCGTGGCACCAGTATCGCTGTTGCGGAATCGGCACGTAATGTTGTCTGTTCCGGTGGCCAACCCGTGGGAATTACCAATTGCCTAAATTTTGGAAATCCATACAAACCGGAAATGTACTGGCAGTTTACCGAAGCAATTGCCGGTATGGGGGATGCATGCAGGATTTTTAGTACACCTGTCACCGGTGGCAATGTCAGTTTTTATAATGAAAATCCGAGTGGTGCTGTTTATCCCACACCGACCATTGGTATGCTTGGTGTCCTGGAAAAAGCCGATCATGCCACAAGCGCATGGTTTAAAAATGCAGGCGATGTCATTGTACTGCTGGGAGATGACAAGGAGGAAATTGGGGGCAGCGAATATTTGTCTGCTATCCATGGGAAGATTGGTGGCGACTGCCCTGCGCTGGATTTGCAACACGAAAAAGCGGTGCAGGATACCTGCCTTGCAGCCATACAGCATGGCATCGTTTGTTCAGCTCATGATATAGCTGATGGTGGCTTGGCTGTGGCGCTGGCGGAATGTTGTATTCTCAATTTTGACAACCCGCTGGGAGCAGCGATAAAACTGCCGCAATATAATCGCATCGATGCGGCGCTGTTTGGCGAAAGCCAGTCTCGAATTTTGCTTTCCATCGCGAGCGAAAATATCGATGCTTTGTCTGCATTATGCAAATCCCGCAATGTGAATTACCACGTATTAGGAAAGGTTGGCGGAGACAGGCTTATTATCGATTCATTTATCGATGTGGCACTTTCGGAACTTGCCAAACCATTTTATCATTCCATAAAAGATCAGATGTCCGAGATTATTTAACCATCCATGATAGATAAACAAATTAAGAATCCTCTGCGATTACCAGCAGGTATCAAGGACTATATTTTCAATGAAGCTGAAAATCATCGTCATGTTGAGCGTGGCCTGACCAATTTGTTGCAAGACAAAGGGTACCGTGAAATTATTACTCCCACGTTCGAATATGGCGAGATTTTCGAAATTGCGACAAAAGCCGGCATGTTACGCAATGGCCTGGATGAGAAGGTCTACCGTTTTCTTGATCGTGATGGCAATTTGCTCGCCCTGCGTGCTGATTTCACAGCACAGATCGCACGCATTGCGGCGGCCCGTTTTGCAGATATTGAATCTGTATTAAAAATATTCTACACTGGTAAAGTGTTTCGTGCGGAACCGCACCATGAGGGCCGTAGTCGCGAAAAATGGCAAGTCGGTTTTGAAATATTTAATGAAGCAACAGTGGATGCTGATGCTGAGGCAATCATCAACATTATGGAAACGCTGGATCATTTTAAGCTGTCAAATTTTCGTATCGCTATCGGGCATATTGGCTATTTTCATGGTCTTGTCAAAGAAAGTGGTTTGAGTGGAGATGAAAGACAGCAGTTACGCTATCTTGTGGAACGCAAGGATATGGCCGGAATTGGTCGCTTGCTCGATCAAACCAATATGCCAGTTGAAGTAAAAAATGTTTTACAAAACCTGCCCGATTTGCACGGCGATGTATCCGTTTTGGAAAGGGCGAAAACTGCGATCCGTAATGAAAAGTCACAGCATGCGCTTGGCAAATTGCAAAAATTGTGGCAGAAAATTTCCTCACATCCACTGGCAAAAAATATATTTTTTGATCTTAGCGAAGTAGAAGGTATGGGGTACTACACAGGAATTATTTTGAAAGCTTTTACCCCGGGTATCGGAACTGAAGTTGGCAGCGGTGGTCGCTATGATCAACTAACTGCAGTTTTCGGCACGGAAATGCCAGCAATTGGATTCTCATTTGACGTTCACTTGCTCGCATCTGCGAGACTCATGCAACAAGAAGAATAAAATGACCATAAATATAAACCGCACGCAAAAACTTGTTGCGGCGCTACCGAAGGGCAAGCTACTCAAACCAACATTTGCATTGTTACAAAAAGCCGGCTTTTTTTTCGATGAAGCCGATCAAAAAAGCCGTAAATTAATCATTGAAGATAAAAACCGAATGATGCAGGCCCTCTTTGTGAAACCGAGCGATGTGCCTATTTATGTGGAGCATGGCATTGCAGATTTTGGTATCGTAGGAAAAGATTCGCTCGTTGAAAGTTGTGTGGATGTTTTTACACCCCTTGAGCTTGATTTCGGGCAATGCAATCTGGCAATTGCCGGTTATCCGGAAGATCTGGATCGAAACTGGCGGCTGCGCTCTCTCGTTCGAGTGGCCACAAAATATCCCAACATTGCGCGTGTGCATTTTGATAAACTGGGTGTGCAGGCAGAAATTATTTCGTTGCACGGTTCTGTCGAGTTGGGTGTACTTGCTGGCCTTGCCGATGTCATCGTCGATATTGTTGAAACAGGCACGACATTGCGAGAAAACGGACTTGTCGTTTTCGAGGAAATCCTTCCTGTTACCGCCATGTTTATCGTTAACAAAGCCAGCCACAAATTAAAACTGCGCCAACTGGATACTGTAATTTCGGCAATCGCTAAATCATAAAATTTTCAAAGCACTTTTTCAACTTTTTGGATGAATTGAATGCAGTATTTTAATATTAAATCCACGGATGATGTCGAAGAATTATCGCGTCTGTTTTCTGGTGATAGTGAGCAGCAGGATGAGATAACTTTTTCTGTCAGGGAGATTCTGAAGGATGTAAAACGACGTGGTGACGATGCCTGTGTTGCATTTACAAAAAAATTTGACGGCGTCGATATCACGCCACAAAATCAGGAGGTCACTCCAAAAGAGTGGCACCAGGCTGCAGCGTCAGTTGATGATGGATTGCGACAGGCATTGGAATTTGCTGCGAACAATATTCGTATTTTTCATGAAAAACAGAAACACACAAGCTGGGAAATTGACCGGGATGGTGTCATTCTTGGCCAACGCATAATCCCTATCGAGTGTGTTGGCGTCTATGTGCCAGGTGGGCGGGCTAAATATCCGAGCACCGTGCTCATGACGGCACTGCCTGCACATATCGCCGGCGTGGAAGAAATTGTGATGGTTTCTCCGCCGGATCGTGAAACTGGCACGATCGATCCTGTCTTGTTACTGGCGGCAGAAATTGCAGGTGTAAACCGTGTCTTTAAATGCGGTGGTGCGCAGGCTGTAGCAGCACTGGCTTATGGAACTGAAACGATTCCACGAACAGATAAAATTGTTGGACCGGGCAATGCATGGGTGGCGGAAGCAAAACGCCAGGTTTTTGGACTTGTCGGAATTGATCTTATCGCTGGACCTTCAGAGGTGGCGATTTTAGTGGACGAAAATACTGTTACTGAGTGGGTTGTCCAGGATCTCTTTGCACAAATGGAGCACGATCCGATGACACGTTGTCTGGTTGTATCAATGAATGCGACGAAAGCACAGGATATTGTAAAAACGCTGGAACTGAAAATACAGGATGCTGCTCGCACGGAAATTTTGCAACAGGCATGGCAGCGTAATTCATTTGTGTGCGCTACTGATAATTTGGATTATGCTGTAGAAATACTGAATCGCTTCGCGCCAGAGCACTTGCAAATCATGACGGATACACCCCGGATGGTTTTGCCCGATATAAAAAATGCAGGCGCAATCTTTTTGGGACAATACTCTCCGGTTCCGATGGGTGATTATGTCGCCG
>QQUM01000022.1 GCA_008501545.1 Calditrichota bacterium | reverse complement strand
AAATCGACGTAGCGCTGGCGGTAGCGCATTTCTTTGTCGGCGAATGCATCGAATGTGATTTTCTCATCGCCTTCGCCTTTTTCTTTTACGATGGGAATCGGGCGCAGTGTCTTGGTGAGCATGGTGTATTCTTTGACCATGATCGTGATCTCACCTGTGCGTGTCTTGGTCACCTCGCCTTTGATACCGACTACATCGCCGATATCCGATAATTGGAAAACGGCATCGTCCTTTTCCGAATAGCTTTTTGCATTTAAATAAAGCTGAATCCGCCCGCTGCTGTCTTCCAGGTCAGCGAACGTGGATTTGCCCATGCGCCGGATTGACATCAGGCGTCCCGCTACGACGACTTCTGATTTTTCAAAATCTGCATAATTATTGCTAATTTGTTCGGTGGTCTGCTCTCGCTCAAAATGGGGTGGATAAGGATTCACACCCATATCGATTAATTTTTGCAATTTTTCCCGTCGAATTAGCAAGACGGTATTGAGTTCTTCTGTGGTTTCCATTGGTGTATTTTGTTCTGACATAGTGTTTCTTTTCTATTATTTAACTCTTTGTAATATCACATGTTAATTTATGAAAGGCGGAATATACAAAAAAAATGGTGGGGATGCACGTTAAAACTTGTCATCGTCAATCCCTGGTATAAATTCGTGGAACACGTTTCGAAATCTGGCAGGTAATTTCATAGGGAATGGTGTCAAGTGCCTGGCAAAATTCCTGCATAACAACTGCGTTTTGCCCATCGCTGCCGAGTAAAATCACTTCATCGCCAACCTGGTCTTTTGCTTCTGGCCCGAGATCAAACATGGTTAAATCCATGCAGACACGCCCGATTTGCGGCACACGTCGCCCGTTGATCATAGCGTGCATTTTACCGCTCAAACCACGTAAATAACCATCCGCATATCCGATGGGCACAACGGCTACCACAGTCGCTCTGTCCGCCTGCCAGGTTGCACCGTAACTCACCGGTTCCCCGGCTTGCATATGTTTAATTTGCATAATTTTGGAGTGCAAGCTCATGGCCGGTTCCAGATGGATAGACTCACTGGTTTCCTGCGATGGATAATTTCCATACAAAATAACGCCGGGACGCACAAGGTTGAAATGGGCTTTCGGCATATCGAGAATAGCGCCGCTGTTGGCAGCGTGGATGTAATCAAATTTTAAACCAATTTTACTCGCCGATGTGATGATATGTTTAAATCGTTCAAGCTGTTTCTTCGCGAAATCTTTATTTTTTTCGTCAGATGTGGCAAAGTGGGTCATCAAGCCAATGAAGTGGAATGGTGCATATTTCAATTTGGCGAGAACACGTTCTGCTGCCTGCCAGGGGAAGCCAATCCGTCCCATACCGGTATCAAATTTAATGTGCACCTGTGGACGAATGTTGCGCTGTACAACAAATCCGGTTAGCCACTCGATTTGTTCGTCATTGCCAATGGAAAATTCTAAATCAGCCTCGGAAAAGCTTCGGAGTTGCTCTTTAAAAAATCCTCCGAACACTTGAATTGGAACGTTAACTCCTGCCTGGCGAAGCGCAAGTGCTTCACGCAAATGCGCTACCGCAAGTCTACTCGCACCGCCGTTTAAAACGGCATCGACAACCCGCACGGCGCCATGACCATATGCATCCGCTTTCACAACCGCCATGACTTCAGCGGATTTGCAATGGGCACAGATGCGTTCGGTATTGCGTTGAATGGCCCCAAGATCGATTTTCGCAATTGTCGGGTGGTTTGTGTTCAAAAAAGAATGCTCCGGGATTCGTTTAGAATCAAAAAAAAGAGCAACCATTTCGATTGCCCTCTTTAAAAAGTATCAGTACGTCCTGTTGAATGATCGAAATTAAACCTGCATTTGCCGTTGTGCTTTTTCACTGCGTACGCCCATCAAGTATGCTTTGATGAAGCCATCGAGATCGCCGTCCATTACAGCCTGCACATTGCCGGTTTCAACACCTGTACGGTGATCTTTCACCATATTATACGGGTGGAAAACGTAACTGCGGATTTGGCTGCCCCAGGCGATGTCCATCTTGCCTTTTTCGATTTCATCCTTTTTGGCGCGCTCCTCTTCCATTTTTAATTGATACAATTTAGAGCGCAGCATCGTCATCGCAGCGGCTTTGTTTTTGTGCTGGGAACGCTGATTTTGGCACTGCACGACCGTACCCGTTGGCATGTGTGTAATTCGAATGGCAGAGTCGGTCTTGTTTACGTGCTGGCCACCGGCGCCACTGGCGCGGTAGGTATCAACACGAATATCCTTTTCATCGATATCGATCTCAATATCGTCGTCAATTTCCGGATAGACGAACGCTGAAACAAACGATGTGTGCCGCTTGGAATTGGCATCAAAAGGGGAAATGCGAACGAGCCGGTGAACCCCGGCTTCTGCTTTGAGATAGCCATAGGCGTAAGGTCCAACGACCTCAATACTGACGCTTTTTAATCCGGCTTCATCGCCATATTGCAAATCCAGCACCTCGGCTTTGAAGCCTGCCTGCTCAATCCAGCGCAGGTACATGCGGTAGAGCATCTGTGCCCAGTCCTGGCTTTCTGTACCACCAGCGCCGGGATTCAGTGTGAGAATGGCATTTTTTGCGTCATCGGGGCCACTGAGCATGTTTTTAAACTCAAGATCTTCAACAAGTTTTTGCAATTTCTCGTATTCAGCTGCTGCTTCATTCCCCGTTTCCTCATCATCTGCCTCTTCAGCCATTTCAAGCAATGTCGAAACATCCTCTGCCGTAGATTCAGTTTTTGAAAACGTCTCAACCCACTCTTTGCGCATGGCAATTTCTTGCATCACGCGTTGCGCTTCGCTTTGGTCATCCCAGAAACCCGGTTCCGTGCTGCGGGTTTCCATTTCCGCGATTTCTTCTTTTTTACGATTTATGTCAAAGACACCCCCGTAAATTTTCGATTCGCGGAGTCAGTTCGTTTAATTTTTCGCGTATTTCATCAATCATTTTCGTACTCATTTTCTTTGTTTTATGTAACATTTACTTATAAATAATATCAATTAATAGAACTCGAGCAAGCCAGGCTGAATATAATTGAACTGCTGCAGAATATCAACTATGGAATTATTGACTGATTGCGTTGAAAATATTCTTCGAATGCGAACACAATTTACAGGAATCCAACATGGTTTTTGAGAGGAAATGCTCTGTAATGCAATTTTATGGAATTCTCGATGTAAGAGAGATGTGGCTCGAATAACCGGAGCTGTAAAATTTTATTCAATCCCCGTAAACGGATCATCAAAAAAGCCCATACAGTCTTGCTGTACAGGCTTTATTTGAATGTTTAGAAACATACGAACCGATTCGTTGCCGAATCTAGTTTGGCAAATGTGCAACCACTGGCGTTTGCAGCAAAAAGGTTCCCCAGGTTATTTTCAGGGTCGCCCGGTTCAATTTTTTCTCTGCTTTTTCCAGCGTCATGGTAAGTGTCTCTTGCGTTGGTTGGTCTCCGCTGAAACGTAGCGGCGCTTTTAAAGCAATTTCGGCCATCCCGATCTGAGATGCATCCAAACGCTTCTCCCGCGCCGATGCCGGATCAATGAAGCAAAGTTCCCATTTTTTGCCATCTGTTGAACGCATGACACCAAGATAGTAGCTGCCTGGCTCAATTTGCTCACCACCGACTCGCAGGGGTAAATTTGTATCAAGAACAGTCCAGAAATTTTTCCCCAAACGCCAAACCCGGCCTTTGGTCATTTTATCAAATGTACCGCTCTCGGCATATTCGGCTTTCCATTTTGGCAGACCGTAAGCAATGACGAATTCACCAACCGGTGCATTTTCGTTTCCATCCCAGAACAGGATGCGGGTTTCGCCGCGCTCGCTCATCTTGCCACCAAAAACCTTTATTCCATTTCCATTCGATTGCGCTATTAAGGCGGGTGCAAAAACAGCTAAAATCAAAGCAACCAAGAATTTCTTCATTAGAAATATCCTCCAAAAATAATTAATAGGATTAAGCATGAAAAATTTAGAATTGAATTAAATAACCATAACATTGGATAAAATAAACCAATATCAATTAAAACTGAAAAATCATATAATTGTTGCAAAGAAATAAATTATTAAAATTTCCCTTGGATTCGCAGCTTAGTTTTAATTTATTTGACTGATAGGTCGGCGAAATCATGATTCATTCTCATAAATGAAAGCCTGTAATGTCACCGAAAATTGTCGACAAAACCGAAAAAAAACGCACTATCCTTCAAGCTGCGATGAAAGTATTTGCCCGGAAAGGATTTGCAAAAGCCAAGATGAACGATATCGCCCTTGAAGCAGGCATCGGCAAAGGGACGATTTATGAATATTTTCGCAGCAAAGACCAGATATTTATCAACGCCTTCCACTTCTTCATTGGTGATATGGAAGCCGAGTTCAACAAAATTCTCGCACGCGATATGAATCCAAAAGAGAAGCTTGTTGCGATTATCAAAGCGACGTTTGACAGTTTTTTCAGTGCAGGGGATTTTGGTGGTATTCTCATGGATTTCTGGGCAGAAGGCATTCGCAACCACCAACAAGAGGCCATGGAAGATGTTTTCAATCTAAAGGAAGTTTATCGAAAATATCGCCAAATAATTATGGATATTCTAGAAGAAGGGATCCGGTGTGGCATGTTTCGCGAAATCGACACGCAAACAACGGCCTCGCTGCTTTTCGGCTGTCTGGATGGCATCATGCTGCAGTACATACTCGATCCCGCATTCGTTGATATGAACGCCGCATCAAGAACCCTGGCGGATATTTTTACAACAAGCCTCACAAAACACAAATCGCGATAAAATCACACAGGAGCTAATTTGAATCTCACAGTACTTTGGATCATGTGGGCGACCTATGCCGCAGCAACAATTTTTTATTGGCGCGATTTTTTTGGAGCCGAACGAAAAGCCAACAAACTGAAGATCTACCTTTTCAGTACAGCGGTAGCGATGCACCTCGCTTTTTTCATCTTTTTTATCAACCAGGCGGAGCGACTTTATCTGAGCAATTTAAGCGAGGCGATAAATTCGTTTGTGCTTTTTACCGCACTGACCTACTGGCTTCTGGAAAAACGCTTGCAGGAACCCAGCATGGGCACCTTTATTCTACCCATTTTGCTGATTCTCCTCGCCGTTTCCAATTATTTATTTGCCCCATCACCACAAATCGCTCCTGTGCTGCTTGATTATAAATTTGAAATTCATGTCCTCTGCATGCTTCTGGCTTATGGTGCATTCACACTCTCTTTTATTGCCAGCTTGCTGCAATACCTCCTGGCCCGGGAGCTGAAAAAGCTCACGATGGGTGTATTTTACAAACGCCTGCCTTCCCTTGACTTTTTTGAACGCATCAGCAACGCCGCGGTCGATGCTGGCTTACTTTTCGCAATTCTCGGCTTTGTGCTTGGCCTGTACGGCGCCAACATCGTCTGGGATAATCTCATGCTATCGGATCCGAAATTCTCTGCTGTGTTGATCATCATCGCGACGTACGGTTTTCATTTCATCAGCCGGAAGTTGTTGGGCTGGCAGGGTGACCGCGCTGCAATTATCTCAATTATTGGTTTTGTATGGATTTTGTTTTCCTTTCTCGTGATCTCTCTCATTTTCACAACACAGCATCATTTCAGGTAAATCGCATTTATGAAAATTTCTCTCCACATATTTTCTGTGCATGAAAACGAAGACCAATTCCAACAGTTACCTGCGTCCGACCTGAAAAAGCTCGATACAGAACTGGCCGTCAACGAATGGCTTTTCTTTACCTATACCGGCGGATGTGAGATAATCACCATAGCCGAAGAAAACAAAAAACCGCTTACAACTGCCGAACTACAGGAATGCATTGCGCAAATCGCGCCCCAGTTCTCACACTGCTTGAAAAATACCAGGGAATTGCATTCGGAAACAGCAATAATTCAGCTCTTAAAAAACATCGCCGGATTGCACGAAGACAGGAGCGGACGATTGCTCCTTGAACCGATTCGTGATGCCTTTGAACTGGCAATCGAAGAGGGATTTGCCGGTCCGATACTGCATTACCTGTTTCAGAAGGGTATCTGGCTCCACGAAAAAATTCGTATGGAGTCTTCCTATTATAAATTCGCGGTGAATCCGGCAACAGTTTTGCGCGAACTTGCAGGAAAAATATTTGGCTCGGTGAAAAACAAATGTATCCATTTCATAGGCTGGCATGAGGATTTTCAAAAAGTTGTGACCGAACTGTCTGCTGCCGGTGCGCAAGATTTTCTGTTGCACTGCACGAAACCACGCTTTGTCCACCCCAAAATCCGCCAATCCAACACACCACCCTCAAAAATTAACGGGCAACTCGAAACCGCGGATATGATTCTCATCGGTGAACTGGACTCGGACTTTCAATTGCAGAAATCCGCCATTGCACGCCGAATGACAGCACAGAACAATGCCCGGCTGCTTATTTGCAATTATTCCACAAATGAGAAGATAATCAAAAATGTAAAGCGTATCTACAATGTTTTCAGCTACGAGAAAGCAGAACTCACGCACCTGATCAAACACAACACCAACAGCCGTGATGCGGTTTTACCAGACATTACAACCTGGTTTGAGCACGAATCGAAAGAATTTTTTCGCTGGCTGGAATCGGACAAACGCTACAGTTTTGCCGGTATGGTCGGTGCATCGCGTGAGATGCAGCGGATCTTCGAATTGATTTCCCGGGTTGCACGCACGAATGTCACCATTCTTATCGATGGTGAAAGCGGCACAGGCAAAGAGCTCGTCGCCCGGGCCGTGCACAATCTCAGTTCGCGCTCTGAAAGACAGTTCGTTGCTGTCAATTGCGGTGCCATACCGGACGCTCTGCTGGAAAGCGAATTGTTCGGTCACGAAAAAGGTGCATTCACCGGTGCAGACTACGCCAAAGCCGGGCTCATTGAAACCGCAGAAGGTGGGACAATTCTCCTGGATGAAATTGCCGAGTTGCAGCCCCATCTGCAAGTCAAATTGCTGCGATTCCTGCAGGAGGGCGAAACAAAACGGGTCGGCGGCACAGAAACACGCCACCCAAATGTCCGGGTTTTAGCGGCAACCAATAAGAATTTATCCGACCTCGTTGAAGCAGGAACTTTCCGCAGCGATCTCTATTATCGCCTCAACGTCCTGCAGCTAACGTTGCCGCCTTTGCGAGAACGAGGCAAAGATGTTGTGCTTATCGCCAACTATTTTCTTAAACGTATCAACAAAAGCTTCCAAAAGGAAGTTCAGGAATTTTCATCTGAAGCCCTGCAAGCTTTGATTGAATACACCTGGCCGGGCAACGTGCGTGAACTGGAGAATGCCGTCGAGCGTGCCTGTGCACTGGCTGTCGGCAGTAAAATCGCAATTTTTGATCTCCCACCAGCTTTGCAAAACCAAAAACAGGATTCAGGCCGGCCAACCGCAACGGAAGTCTCACTTACATTGAAAGATATGGAAAGACAGCACATTCTCAGCGTGTTGGATCATTACGACTGGAACTACGAGGAGGCCAGCAAAGCCCTGGCTATCGGCAGGACGACGCTGTGGCGTAAATTGCGGGAATATGGGGTGGAGCAGAAGCCGTGAGTTCTGCTGAGCTGTCTGTCCACCAGGTTCCCCACTGAATTGTAAAACAGATCATCCCTTAAATCGCAATTCAATCTGTTTGTACAGGTTGTACCCGTTTTGCCGCAATCCAGCTGTAAATCATTGGAAGCACCACAAGTGTCAGCAGTGTTGAGGTAATCACACCACCAATAACGACTGTTGCCAGCGGTCGCTGCACCTCGGCACCGACGCCCGTCGAGATGGCCATGGGGATAAAACCGGCGGCATCCGTTATGGCTGTGGCAAGGACCGGGCGTAACCGTTGTTTCGCAGCGGACATCACGGACTCAGCAATCGACAAGCCATCATCACAGAACGTGCGGATGGCCGAGACGAGCACTTGCCCATTCAAAACTGCTATACCGCTTAAAGCAATAAATCCAACCGCAGCGCTTACACTGAATGGGATACCGCGCAGCCAGAGCGCCAAAATCCCACCAATTGCCGCGAAAGGAATGCCGGTGTAAATAATCAACACGTCGCGAATTCGGCGCAGGCTGAAATACAGCAGCAGAAAAATAAAAGCAAGCGTGATCGGTATCACCAGCGCAAAACGATCACGCGAACGAATCAGGTGTTCGAACTGACCACCCCATTCGATGACATAACCTTGCGGTAATTCCAATTCCTGCGCGATGCGTTTTTGTGCCTCGCCGACAAACGACGCCACATCGCGGTCGCGGACATTGCATTGCACCCTGATCAGCCGCCGTCCCCATTCCCGGTTGATGGTCGCCGGGCCTTCGGTTTCCCGG
>QQUM01000039.1 GCA_008501545.1 Calditrichota bacterium | reverse complement strand
TATTGAACAAACAATCTGGCCGATTCATAATAATGTGGAAATCGGTATTGTCAAACCTGCCGGCGCATTGGGTTTGGTTTATTACACGCTGGACGGCAGCGATCCCCGTTTGATTGGCGGTGCGGTTTCCCCGAACGCTATCGACGCCGACAGTGGCGCGCGCTTTGCGGTTCATTCCACCACTAAATTGCTGGCGCGAACCTTCAATAACGGGCAGTGGAGCGCCATTCGGGAATTGCAATTCATTGGTAATGAGAATCTCGGTGCGCTGCAAATTTCGGAAATCCACTACCATCCTTTGGATGAGGGTGCGCTGAGCGGAAAACTGTACGAATTTATCGAGTTGCACAATAGCGGCGATGAAACGCTCAACCTGTCGCTTGTTTCATTTGTGCGCGGAATCGATTATAATTTTCCATCAGGAACGACGCTGGAAGGCAATCAGTTTGTTGTGCTGGCTTCCGATTCTATCCATTTTCAGCAGCGATACGGTTTTGCGCCTTTTGGCGATTTCAGTGGGCAGTTGGATAACTCCGGCGAAAACCTGGCTTTGGCCACGGCTGGAAACGACACCCTCATCGCCTTGCGCTACAACGATAAATCACCCTGGCCAGAAGAAGCGGACGGCGATGGCTACTCGCTGGTTTGGACAAACAAAAGCGGCAATGCCGATCCCAACGATACGCGCAACTGGACGGCATCCCACACCATTCACGGCTCGCCGGGGCAAGCAGATCAGGCAACCGCAATTGCGGACAATATTGAAATTCCACGGCAATTTGCACTGCATCAGAACTATCCCAATCCATTCAACCCGGAAACGACCATTGAATTTGATTTAGCCAAAAGCAGCTTTGTAAAATTGAAAGTATTTGATGTTTTAGGGCGGCATGTTGAAACGCTTGTGGAAGAGCATTTATCAGATGGAACCCATAAAATAAAATGGCAAGCGCGCGCCAACGTTTCGGGAATGTATTTTGTTCGCATTGAAGCAGGAGAGTGGGTTCAAACACGCAAGGCTTTGTTGTTGAGGTGATTGCCGATTAAGCCGTAGCTATTTAGCCCAAGAACCTTCCGAATAGCATCCTGAGTGTCCCGCCTGCCTTTTAGGCGGGATGTATCGAAGGGTGCGGGCGTCGAGACCAACACACACCCTTCGATACGTCGAGCAAAAAACGCTCGCCTACTCAGGATGCTGCGTATTGAGCATGTCACTATGCTCGCAAATGGAAATAATTACATTAAACCTATGAAAAGCTACAAACTATATTTCTCGTTAGCGCTTGTTTTGATCCTGCAAATATACAATGAAGGCGACGCGCAAGTCAATCCACCCGATAATATCTCGCTGCAATTCTCACATCAACGTGGCTTTTACGAGCAACCTTTTAAGTTAACCATTTCAACTGATTTTGAATCTGCTTCCGTGGTCTACACGCTGGATGGCAGTGATCCAAATACTTCTGCAACACGCATGACCAGCGCCTCGCCTGCGGTTGTGCTTATCGATCCGAACAGCGCCACAAACAGAGGGGGGAAAACACCCGGCGTCATAGTCCGGGCAATTGCATCGTACCCTGATTACAATTCAGGCAGATCCTTAACCCATAGTTACATATTCATTGAAAATGTGATATCACAAAACTATCCGGGTGGGATATGGATACCTGAATATCACAATACCTCCGGTTGGAAGGGATTTGGCACGCGGCAGGATATTGATTATGTCATGTCGGCAAATATTACACAAGCTAACGACTATAAAGACCTGCTGGATGACGCTTTGCTATCCATCCCATCTTTTTCGCTGGTGACAGAATACAAAGATATGTTCGACGCCGATAGCGGAATCTATGTGAATGCCGCCGAAAAAGGATGGCAAAGACCGGTGTCGGTTGAAATGATCAATCCGCAAAATGAGACAGATTTCCAGATTAATGCCGCTATTCGCATACGCGGACGATACAGTCGCGTGCCAAGCAATCCAAAACATTCCCTGCGATTGCTTTTCAAAAGCGAATATGGCGCGGCAAAATTAAAGTATCCGGTTTATGGCGATGAAGGAACCACTGAGTTTGACCGGTTGGATTTCCGTTGCGCACAAAATTCTTCATGGAATAAAGCGGAGAGCGCTTCAACAGTTACTTTTCTCAAGGAAGTTTTTGCTCGCGATACACAGGGAGCAATGGGCAGACTCTACACGAGAAGCAGGTATTGTCACTTGTATTTAAATGGCATGTATTGGGGATTGTATCAAATCCAGGAGCGCGCGGAGGATAATTTTGCCCAAACATATTTAGGGGGAAATCAGGAAGATTACGACGTAATCAAACCGCAGGGAGATCCGGAAGGGCCTGATGATCTAAAAATTGGCGCCAACGAAGGCGATCTGGATTCAGCGCAAAGATTGTGGACAAAAGCGCTTGCCGGACTGGCATCGAACGAAGACTATTTTGCCCTGCAGGGAATGAATCCCGACGGCTCAGTAAATGATACTTTTGAGAAACTGCTTGATGTGGAAAATTTTATCGATTTTCTGCTCATCGCTTTTTACACCGGCAGCGAAGATGGGCCAATCGTTAATTTCAGGGGGCAGAAACCCAATAATTTTATTGGCATATATGATAAAGTGAATCCGGATGGCTATAAATGGATTGTTCACGATATGGAAAAATGCATGTACAACGTGAATGATAATTACCCTCTGGTTGCCAGCGGTTTGCCAACCAGTTTTGAACGGTTCAATCCCATTGTCATTCATCAAAAACTTTTGCAAAACAAAGAATATAAAATCAAAATGGCTGACAGAATATTCAGGCATTTTGAAAATGATGGTGTTTTTACAGCTGAAAAAGTTGCAGGAAGAATTAAAGTTAGAAAAGCGCAAATCGATTTAGCGGTTATCGCAGAATCCGCACGCTGGGGCGATGGCTCATGGCTGCCGGAACAAACACCGGCTGACTGGAACAATAACGTTTCCTGGTTGCTTAATAGTTATGTAGTGCGGCGCACAGATATTGTTATGGGACAGTTCAGGTCACTGGGTATTTATCCGGCCCTAATCCCGCCGGCGCTATCAAGCAACGGAAATGCAGTGACTGGAACACTCACACTGCCTGCAAACGGAAACCGTGTAGTATTTAAAAATCCCAACAGCAACTTGACTGGTGCCATATATTATACGATGGATGGCAGCGATCCCAGGCTGGTTGGAGGTGGTGTTTCACCCAATGCGCGACAAATTTCTCATGATGAATCGATTGAAATAAATGCACAAGTAAGGATTCAAACGCGGATTAAAAATGGCGTGCTTTGGAGCGCTTTAAATGAAGCGCTCATCTTTATCGAATCAGATTATTCTGGTTTACTTTTGTCAGAATTGCACTATCACCCACTGGATCAGGACACAATTAGTGGCAAGGAATATGAGTTCGTTGAAGTTATAAATACAGGAAACAGCTCGCTGGATCTATCGCACTTTTCTTTTACAGATGGAATAGACTACACATTTCCGGCGAATACAGTCCTTCAGGCGGGAGAGTTTATGGTTTTAGCCTCAAATAATGAACGATTCTTTGCGCGGTATCAAATTTTTCCCTTTGATGAATTTGATGGTCAACTGGCCAATGGTGGTGAACAGATCATTTTACAAAACACGGCTTCAGACACAATTCTGAATATCAAGTATAATGATAAATGGCCATGGCCTGAACTTGCGGATGGTTTCGGTTATTCTTTGAACTGGACAAATGAAACACAAAACGGCAATTATGACGAGCCCCTCAACTGGGCAGTATCCACGAACGTGCATGGTTCGCCGGGGCAAGCTGATCAAACAACAACCGTTGCAACCATCATTGAAGTTCCCATGCAATTCACTCTGCATCAAAACTACCCCAATCCGTTTAATCCTGAAACCACGATTGAATTTGATCTAACCAAAAGCAGCTTTGTCAAACTCATAATATATGATATGCTGGGCCGGCATATCGAAACGCTTGTGGAAGAGCAATTACCTGAGGGAAAGCATAAGGTAAAATGGCACGCGCGCTCCAACGCAGCGGGAGTATACTTTTTTCACATTGAAGCGGGAAGATGGGCGCAGACACGCAAGGCTTTGTTGTTGAGATGATTTTTGATTGAGTTCGATGAGATGCCTTTAAAAACATTGCCAATCGATTCACTCTGTGCCTAATCCAATCACTATCTCTTCTTCTCGAAGGATAAGAATTTTGAAAATAATGAGCTATGATTTGTGAAATTGCCCTCTGATGCAGCGCGCACATCTTCGATTGAGTAAAAGGCTTTGGGATTAAAACTGGCTATCATTGCAGTAACTTCAAGAATTGCAGCTCTTTTTATAACGGTATAAATGACTTTCACTGGCCCAGTATTGCCTTCGGCATCTGCCACCGTGACGCCAAAACCTTTTTCTCTTAGCGCTTGGATTAAATCCGTTGCATCCAGGCGTGTAATGATTCGCACCACACGCAGCCCCATCGCCATTTTGCGCTCAATCCACATTCCGGCGTAAATACCGCTGGCGAATCCTGCGCCATAAGCCAGATAATAAAAAGGATTATTGAGATGATGAAATATCTGCCGGATAGACATCAACCAGACCATGATTTCAAGAAATCCCAAAATCGGCGCCAACAAACGCATATCCCTGGAAACCGAAATGATTCGCATCGTGCCTATGGAAACATCCACAAAGCGCGCTAAAAAAATTAGAGAAGGCAGAACAAACCAATTAAAAAGGGGAGTGTCAACTAGCATTTTGTTTTCCTGTGAATTGGATTTTCATTAGAGTGCAGTGAAAGTCTGTATGAAAATTAAAGCGATAGGAAACGTGCATTTTTTACTTTTTATTCCTGAATTGATTTCTTATCGTTAACATGCGTTATCAATTAAATTAATAACAACAAATTATGAAATATCGCTAAAAGCGATTTTTTTTGAAACCATACTTTCTCGGGAAAGTTTGCATGGTAAAATGGTGGAAGCAAAATGATTTTTAAATCACTCTGCTGCGATTAACCAATATGGATGCGCGACGCACTTTTAAAATTTCAGGAGCGCCAAAATGAAAACGTATTTCAAACTGTTTCTAATATTCATATTTGCCGTTGCTCACGTTCTGGCAGGTCAAAATAAAAAACTCCCGCAAGGCTTTCCAGAAACTGAACGCCAAAAAATCAATCTTAATGTCGAATGGTTGTATCACATCGGCGATGCGAAAAACAATCCACATGAAGTGGTTTACGATGATTCCGGTTGGGAAAAAGTCGTGCTGCCACACACTTACAAACTAACCACCATCAATCTCGATGACTGCGAAGACGATAAATCGCAGCCCACATTTCACCGCGATGTGAGCTGGTACCGTCGGGAGATTGCAGTCAATGCCAAACCCGGTCAGCGTGTTTTTCTCGAATTTGAAGGCGCGCATCAAAAAACAGATTTGTGGGTCAACGGCGCTTACGTGGGCGAGCATGCCATCAGCGCGTATACGCCGTTTCATTTTGATATCACCGACCATGTCAAATCCGGCCAGAAGAATCTCATCGCTATCAAGCTCGATAACCGCACGACCGACCAAATTCCTCCCGACGGTCACAAATGGGATTACATCCTGTTCGGCGGCTTGTACCGTGATGTTTATCTGGTTGTCACCGATCCGTTGCATGTGACCTTCCCCTGGGAAAAAAGGGAAGCGGGCATTTTTATCACCACGCCGACGGTTTCAAAAGATGACGCCACCATTTCCATCCGCACAACCGTGCGCAACGCCAGCGACAGACTCAAAAAGGCCACCGTCGTCTCACGCGTATTGGATGCGGACAACAAAGTCGTGCTTAAACTGAAAAGCAAAGCGCCCGTTCCCGCAGGCATGGATCACACCTTCCTGCACACCGGTGGCATCGACGAAAATGTGCGACTGTGGTCGTTCGACGATCCCTATCTCTACCGTGTAAATACACAAATTTTGGACGGCGAGAAAATAGTCGATGTCGTTGTAAATCCACTTGGCCTGCGCTGGTTTGAAATGCGGCCGGACGCCGGATTGCTGCTGAACGGCGAGCCGGTTGAACTGGTTGGTGTCAATCGCCACCAGCAGTTTCCTTATGTGGGCGACGCCATGCCCAACAGCTTGCACTGGGCTGACGCTGTGAAAATGAAGAAAGCCGGCATGAACATCGTTCGCCTGGCCCACTACCCGCAAGACGACGCTTTTTTCGACGCTTGCGATAAGCTGGGTATGCTTATCTGCGAAGAGCCACCAACCTGGATTGAATTCGGTCCTGAAATCTGGATGGATCGTCTCGAAGAATCCTTTCGCCGCACCATTCGCAATCACCGCAATCATCCATCTGTTTGGGGCTGGGGCGCGGGCATCAACCACCGTGGCCCGCTCAAGCGCCTGCAATACGCGTCCAAAGAAGAAGACCCGACTCGGGTTACCATGAACAATGGCACTGTGTGGACCGGCCCGCAAAATTCCGGCGTGACCGATGTGTTTGCTGTTATGGATTATCGCAATCCGCCTTTGCCCGATGGCGAGTACCTGTTTGCCATGGAGCACAGCGGCTCGCGCGACACCCGTAAATTGCAGCACATCGTTTCCAAATATAAAGCCGAGCCACGGCGCATTGGCCTGACGTCCTGGAGCGCCCACGATAACTACTCTTTTGCCGATCGCCAGAAAACCATTCCCAACCTGTCGCGCTGGAGCGCCGCAACCTGGGATGCCTTTCGTTTTCCACTGCCAACTTTCTATTGGTATAAGTCGGAATTGACCACCAAACCCATGGTGAAAATCGCAGACGACCTGGCGCAAAAAGACAGCCTGCTGGTGGTGTTCAGCAACTGCGATGAACTTGAAATTTTGCAGGACGGTAAATCCCTTGGTAAATTCAAACCAAGCGACGATCCCAAACGCGCCCACCTGAATTCGCCATCGTTTGAAATGCCTTTTGAATGGAAGTCTGGCGAAATTACAGCCAAAGGATTTATCGACGGCAAACATGTGACGACAGACAAGAAAGCCAAACCGGGCAAAGCGCACCAATTAAAAGTGTTTATCGATGAAGACTGCGCACCGTTTTACGCCGATGGCTCAAGTATTTTCTTTGCTTGGGCTGAAATGCAGGATAAGCGTGGCAACCGCATCGAAAAAGACACGCCGATGATCACTTTTGAAATTGATGGCCCGGCGGAAATCGTCGGGGATGCCAGCATTGGCGCCAACCCGGTGACCTGGCAGAACGGATTTGCCCCTGTGCTCATTCGCGCCGATCGCATGCCGGGGAAAATCACAGTCAAAGCAAAAACCGATGGTTTGAAAAGTGGCAGGGCTTCTTTTCAAACCATTGCCTGGTCGAACGACGAAATCGCCCGGCACGCCAAACCGATTTTTGAACCGTTGCGCCTGAAAGTTGATCTGGGCGCCCCGGAGCAACATCCGCAGGAAGATTTTATTTTGTGGAGTGAAAAGAGCGGTGTGAACGCTGAGAAAAAATATGTTTTGGAGAATGGCATTGCCATAAAGACAAAGCTCGAAACCACCGCCGATTCGCTCAACTGGATGTTCTCGTGGGGCGTGCCCGGTGATTTGAGTTTTATGATTGAAGACGGTGTCAGCATTCCCGCGAGCAAAGAATTGCACCTGGTTTTTGAAAACCTTCCGGCAGGGGAGTACCTCTTGAAAACCTGGCATCACGTGCTCACTGGAAAAAGGGCAGAAGCGCCGTCTTTCAAAATTCAGGTTGATGATTCTGGTGGAAAAGGACGCATGGAGAATGCAGACTATTCGCCGACTTTTGGCCGTAAAATCAAAGTCTCGGGCGCTGGCGTCGGCGGCGCAGGGGACGGCGGCTCCAATCTCGGAGCAGCAGGTTTTGCTCAGATAAATCTTCAGTCCGATGGCAAAACACCGGTTATTGTCAAGTTTATAGGCAAATCGGATATAGGCACAATCAAGTTGAATGGATTTGATTTGGAAGCAGAATTGAAATAGAGCAAAAAGGCTTGAAATAGTAGTTACAGTTGTTGCATTAAAACTTATGTTTTCCAATGTGTATTTTTATAAAACGCAGAGACGCAAAGGCGCAGAGAAACGCAGAGATTTTAAAAAGAATTTCTCTGCGAATCTCTGCGTCCCTGCGCCTTTGCGTTAAATTTTTTTAAATATTTGTTTAAGTTAGATTGGAATGAATTGGTTATGAAATCTTCATTAAATATATTTTTCCAAAAAGTCCTGCCAGTTTCATTGCTCTTCTCCGGCGTTGCTTTCGGGCAAATACAAAACAGCGGCTTCGAATCCAACAGCCTCGATGGCTGGCAAGCCTCGGGCAGTGGAACGGTCAGCGTAACCGACAGCAGCGTT
>QQUM01000414.1 GCA_008501545.1 Calditrichota bacterium | reverse complement strand
TTTTGTGAATTGTAAATATTTCCGGTCTCATACAACGCTTCGGTGTGGGTCGGCTCGAATTCAATGACGTCATTAAGCTTGACTAACCGGGTTTGGAGGCTTTTTTCTTTGACAGCTTTTTTAAATAACTTGTCGACATTGACAGATTGCGCGTATGTGAAGGATATTACTGTTGTAAGATACAAAAGGAATCGGAGAAGAAATTTTAATGCAAGAACACACACAACATTTCCAGTGATGTTGTTTTGGGTCCTGTGCGCCTTTTGAATAATCATGGAGTTTTTATACTTTGCGGTCTTAATTTCACTAACTTTAAAGGGAGCATCTTATCATGAGGTATATTAGTTTTTTGTTGCATTAACTGCGGAAATATTTTTGGATTTAGATGTTATTTTTTTTAGACTGAAGCAGCAGATTTTCTATCAGACATTCTTAAAATAGTGCAACTCAAGTTTTACTCTGTAAAAAGGAAACATCCATGGCGTCAAAAAAAGAATTAAGTCATATTCGAGAGGAAGGGAAGTTGAATATGGTTGATATCGGTGCGAAATCGGTAACACGTCGACGTGCCGTTGCCAGCTGTGAAGTAAAAATGGCCAGCGATACGCTACAATTACTGCGCGAAAATATGTTAAAAAAGGGCGACGCTCTGCAAACAGCCCGAATCGCTGGTGTAATGGCTGCCAAAAAAGCGGCAGATTTGATCCCACTGTGCCATTCGATATTACTCTCTAAAATTACAGTTGATATTGATCTACAGGATGAAAAGGCCGAAATTTCGGCGATCGTGATGTGTGAAGGAAAAACCGGTGTCGAAATGGAGGCATTGACTGCATGCAGTGTCGCTGCACTGACATTGTATGATATGTGTAAAGCTGTAGATAAATTAATGGTGATCGGTGAGCTGAAACTTGTGTACAAGTCGGGAGGAAAGAGTGGAGAATTTAAGTTGACAGATGAGTGAATTTCCCCCTGTCTTTAAAAAACAGGGGGAGGCATAAAATATTAGTACATTGCTGCAATTTTGTCCGCATATTTTTCCATAATAGCTTTTCTTTTTACCTTCAAAGTCGGGGTTAATTCCCCTCCCTCGATGCTAAAATCATTCGGAATAATGCAGAATTTTTTTATGGTTTCGTACGAAGCGAGCTCCTGGTTTCCTCGGGTGATTTCTTTTTCTACGAAGTCGCGAATTTCTTTTTTCTCAACCAGTTCTTCCCAGGATGAGAAAGCAATACCTTGCTCCACTGCCCAAGGCTGCACCTCTTCGGGGACTAAGGTAATCAATGCAGACAAATATTTTCGTTGATCGCCGATCGATACAACCTGGCTGATGTACCGTGATGAACGAATGGCTCGTTCAACATGCTGTGGTGCAATGTTTTTTCCGCCCGCTGTAATGATGAGATCCTTTTTACGATCGGTGATTTTCAGGAATTGTTCATCATCAATTTCACCGATATCACCGGTATAAAGCCAACCGTCTTTGTCGATTGTTTCGGCTGTCGCATCTTCGTTTTTAAAGTAGCCTTTCATTACGTTTTTCCCGCGATACAGCACTTCACCGTCCCCGGCAATTCGTTGCTCAATACCAGGGCCCGGTTGGCCAACCGTTCCAAACCGGTTGTTATCGTAGCGATTGACGTTGGTGAAAGAGGTGTTTTCCGTCATGCCGATTCCCTCCAGTATCAGAACACCACATGCATGAAAAAACTCGGCAACCTTTTGGTTGAGTGGTGCTGCCCCGGAGATCGTGTAAATGATACGGCCACCAAGAGCCGCCTGGATTTTGCTAAAAACGAGTTTGTTTGCGAGTGCATTCTTGACATTTAGTCCGCCGGGAATGGGTTTCTTCGCTTGTTTTAAAGCGCTTACCTGAGTGCCGACACCCAATGCCCAGTTGAATAATTTTTCTTTTGCACCCCCTGCATCCTGCACACCGGTGGTTATTTTTTCATAGACCTTCTCATAAATACGCGGTATGCTGGCGAAAAAGTGGGGGCGAATTTCTTGCAGGTTTTCCGCCACCTTATCGATGCCCTCGGATATTGCGATGACAATGTTATTCCTCAGACAGACATAGAGGATAATCCGCGCAAAAACGTGTGCCAAGGGGAGAAAAAGTAAATTTTCAAAACCCGGTTTTATGAGCAAACTTTCAGATGCCGACCATGAGGCAAAAAGCAGATTTTGATGGGTGATCATCGCGCCTTTGGGAACACCCGTCGTTCCGGATGTATAAACAATCGAAGCGACGTCATCCGGTTGAACACCGGAGGTACGTTCATTGAAAACATCATCATTCACATCCGCACCTTTTTCGACAAAAGCCTCCCAGGTTAATACCCAATCTTTCTCAGAACCGAATTGTCCCATCGTGACGACATGTTTCAAGTGTGGTAAGTGTGAGCGGACTTCTTCGATTTTTGCTAGTTGGTCATGGTTTTCGACAAAGATGATTTTTGCTTCGCAGTGATTGATGATGTATGCACAATCCTGGGCTAAATTCGAGGCATAAATACCAACCGTAACACTTCCAATATTCACTGCACTTAAGTCTAATTGGATCCATTTTAGGTTTGTATTGCTGAGAATATTGACTTTATCATCTTTTTCCAATCCCAGGGCAATGAGCGATTTGGAAATGGCTTTGCACTGGGCGTATTGCTGATCCCAGGTGATGTCAATCCAGTTTCCGTTCTCCTTGTAACGATAGGCTACGCTGTCCTTGTTTTTGGTGCATACCTCGTGAAACAGCGCGTAAATTGACTTTTTCTCCATATGACCTTCCTCGCAAATTAGTATAGTGCCTCCAGTTGTTCTTTGTATCTGTCAAGAACAACTTTTCTTTTTATTTTCATCGATGGTGTCAGTTCACCGCTCTCAATCGTGAATTCGTTTGGCAGAATGATCATTTTTTTAATGCTTTCAAAGCTTGCAAGCAACTGGTTTTGCTTCTCAATTTCTGTGTTTATCAATGCAACAAGCGGTTCTGTTTTCAGCAAATCATCCCATGTTTCAAATTTAACACCTTGCGCGATAGCCCAGCTTTCAACTTGCTCTTTATCAAGTGTCATGACAGCGGAAAGGAACTTTTTCTTATCACCAAATGCGACAACCTGATTGATATAGCGCGATGAACTAATGACTTTTTCGACGCGTTGTGGCGCAATATTTTTACCACCGGCGGTAATGATGAGATCCTTTTTTCTGTCCGTTATTTTAAGGAAGTTATCACTGTCGATTTCTCCAATATCGCCTGTGTAAAGCCAGCCGTCTTTATCGATAGTTTCCGCTGTGGCTTCGGAGTTTTTATAATATCCCATCATGACATTCTCTCCACGGAAAAGGACTTCACCATCTTCAGCAATTTTTTGCTCGATGTCCGGACCGGGTTGACCGACGGTTCCGAATTTGTTGTCATCGATCCGGTTGACGTTAGAGAAAGAGGTGTTTTCAGTCATTCCAAGGCCTTCCAGGATGTTAATACCGCATGCATGAAAAAACTTGGCCACAATGATATTCAATGGCGCTGCTCCAGAAATTGCGAAGATAACCCGGCCACCAAGTGCAGCCTTGATTTTTGCAAAAACCAGTTTGTCCGCAATTTTATTTTTAAACGCAAGACCGCCGGGAATGGGTTGCTTCTTTTGTTTTAATTCGCTTACCGCCTCGCCTGTTGAGAGTGCGAAATTAAAGATTTTTTCTTTAAGCCCACCCGCATCCTCGGCTCCGGTTGTGATCTTTTCGTAGACTTTTTCATATATTCGAGGTACGCTTGCGAAAAAGTGGGGGCGAATCTCCTTTAGGTTTTCAACGATTGTGTCCATGCCTTCGGCGAAGGCAACCGCACAGCCCCCACGCATACAGAAATGAATGATTAAGCGTGCAAATACGTGTGCAAGTGGCAGGAAAAGCAGGGTAATTTGCGTGTTATCCAGGGGGAGACATTGTCCTGAACTCAGCGAAGCAAAAAGTAAGTTTCCATTGGAGAGCATGACACCTTTGGGAACCCCGGTCGTTCCGGAAGTGTAAACCAGTGCAGCGAGATCATTTTTTTCAACTTTCCCAGATCGTTCATTAAATTTTTCATCAACAACATCATTTCCCTTCGCAAGGAACATTTCCCAGGTGAGTGCACTATCGGGATCGCTTGGTACACCTTCGATAAGAACGACGTGTTCCAACTTTTCGATTTGATTGCGTACTGCAACGATTTTATCCAATTGTTCCTGGTTTTCAACAAAGATGACTTTAGCATCACTGTGATTGATAATATAAGCACAATCTTCAGCCAGGTTTGATGCGTAGATGCCGACAGTCGCTCCGCCGATGGCAACAATACCAAAATCAAGAGCGACCCATTCGTAGCGTGTATTGCTGAGAATGTTTACTTTGTCTCCATGTTCAACATCAAGTGCGAGGAGCGATTTGGAAATTTCCCTGCAATCTGTCTCCGTCTCTTTCCATGTCTTGTCGACCCAGGCGCCATCTTTTTTGTACTTGTAGGCAATTTGATCGGCCTGTTCAGTGCTTATCCGTTTAAAAAGTTGGTATACAGACTTTTCATTCATTTCCATATCCTCCTGTTTTTGGGGCGAAATTGCTGAATGAGCAGAATTTTAGTTTCTATTTTTTCTGATCTTGCAGGTTTTTGTATTTATTTTCATCAAATACATATTTTTGTTTGGCAAGTGCGTTATTGAACCGCTTGTTGTATTCAATCGATTTGAAATAACGCAGCAGTTGCTTTTTTAAAGGAAACATCTGTACATCTGAGAACCATTCAAATATATTTCCGGATTTTTCATCTTGAATACAACCACAATCTACAGCCCACGACATATCCGCTAGAGAAAGATGCTGCAAATCACGTAACAAGGCATAAAACTCTGCTTCTTTTTCAGGATCGATAAATTTGAATACATGCCGGTACAAATACGCATTGTGAAAATATTCGGGGTAATTTACAACACCATCAATGCTTTTAAGCCGACAATATGCAATAATCAGTTTAAGGACTTTGCGAGCTTGCCCTAAACCCGGATGATCCTGACCGGGTAATGCACGCTTGTCCTTCGAAAATCCTTTAAATGGATTTTGCATCATCATCCATTCAATTGACAGTATGTGTGACGGTGGAAAATCGGGTAAAATTATTTTATCATTGGGTTGCGTCAGCTTGCCTTCTTTTAAGCGGACTTCAGCGAGAAGATGCTTTTTATCCTGCTTGCCAGAATAAATGTTAAGCAATTGATCGAAGTCTTCAAAAGGATTTATTTGGATTATAAAGTCATCCAGCCCTTGTTCGCGGAGAGCCGGAAAAATGCCAGCCCGTTCTAAAACAGTTTTCAATTCAGTACTGGAAAACATGCCGAGGAGAAGAGTAGAACCGGTGTGGGTTGTTAGCTGGTCGACAAAATCGTCTTCGTTCAGTTTGGGTATTTCAATAGACAGAGAAGACAAGGCATGTTTTTTTTTCATAGATAATATATAAAAAAGTTTTAAATAAAATTAAAACCACATAATGTTGAAAGAATTTAAGACAAAAAAATGAAAATGCAACTGGAAAAAAATGAATGAATTACGCAGCGAGATAGATAATGTTTGTTCCAGCTAAAAATTATACTATATTTATTAAACGCTTTTCATTTCGCATGGTCTAAAGTAGCGAAATGTACTGGAAATAAGAAAAGTTGGGCTATGTTAAATTTAAAGCTTAGTGCAAAAGACCACGCTCATGAGGACGCCTTGGAAAAACAAGAATCGTTGATTGAACGTGCCCAGGATGGCGATGAACTCGCCTACAAGGAACTGTATAAACGTTATTGTCGCGTGGTTTATACATTGGCCTATCAAATGTTAGGCAACCACAGCGATACGGATGAAGTTGTGCAAGAAACTTTTATTCGTGTTTTCAAGAATTTGCACAGATTGCGTAACGCAAAGGCATTTACTTCCTGGCTTTATCAAATAGCAATAAACCTGAGCATAGACCATCGAAAAGTAAGAACCCGGCGGCGTATGTTGCCTCTGGATGACAATCCGGAATTTGTAAGTAATTATGAGCTGGCAACAGCAAAACATGTACGAAATCCGGGGCAAGTGTTGGAGAATAAGGAACTTTTAAAACAGATTAATTTTGCTATTGAAGACCTGCCCGAACAGCAACGTGCAGTTATTGTTATGCATGAGGTTGAAGGGATGTCGAAAAAAATGATATCCGAAGTGCTCGATTGTTCGCTGGTGACAGTAAGAACGAATTTGCATCACGCACGGAAAAAATTACGACAAAATTTACGAAAATATATACAAGAGTGAATAAACAAGAGAGTATGAGTATGGATTGCAGAGAATTTGAAAATTATCTACAAGATTATCTCGACAATGAAACATCTTCTTCTGTTTCTCAAGCGATTGAAGAACATCTCAACCAATGCACTTCATGCCGTTGTGAATTGGATGCATATAAAAAGGCAAGTTTACTTGTGCAGCTACGGAATGTACCTCAGCCTGAAGAAAATTATTGGGAGACAACCTACGATAAAATTCAGGATGAAATGTCAGCCAGTATTTTGCAAATGTCCCCAAATGCGCAATCACCTGAAGCGGTTAAACAGGACGACGGCTTGCCGGAACATATCAATTGGCCGAAACGGATTTCCTATTTTATCAGCATAGCTGCTCTGGTCGTTTTTATGATTACAGGTTACTGGGTGAGCAATGAGATAGCTGAAAAACCCGATGAAGAATTTAGTACAGTGATCGTTGTCGAACCCGAATGGCGGGTGATGACTGCTAATCAAAGTCTTTACGAGAATTTCGCTCCGGATGCTGATTTCAGCAAATTCTCAGGCGCTGCTATGGGTGTGATCAGCCCGGTATCGCAGGGTCTTCAAGCGGAGGCTTTTCTTAAATGAGAATAAAACGGGTCACAATTTTTCTCTTTTTTGTTACCTTTTCCTGCACACAAAAATCCGAAGAAGGCGTTCAGTTGGCTTTCAAATATGAGCCGGGAATGGCTTATAAATATGAAATGACCGACGTTGTTGTTGATAAATTCGGCAATCAGGAAACTGATACGATGAGTGTCAATGTCTTTCAGGACCAATCGATTACGATTGCTGTTGCAGAAAAAAACAAGGATGATGTTTATGATCTCATAAGCAGTATGATTGTCACCAACGATTCTGCCGTGTACTCTGAAAATTTCCCCAAAGAGAAACGTGAACGCAAAAGCATGGTTGGCCATAAAAATCGCTTTGACATTAAAATGTCTTCAAACGGGAAAATTTTTGATGTAAAAGGTGAAGATGAGAAAAGCACAAAATTTTACGAGGAAGCATATAAGTCTAACCATCCGAATTTTCCGGATAAAAAAATCTCTCCTGGATATAAATGGAATAAAAACGTCTATATAAATTATGGTGATGATGCACCCTTTCGTGTTACGACAAAGTTCAAACTCATCGGTTTCGAGACGGTTGAAAACGAACATTGTGCGGTGGTTTCATTCCGCAGCCGGGCAAAGCGTGATAGTGATCTCACCAACAGCGAATACAATAAAAACGGCTATCAAAAATGGCTTTGGAGTATAGAAACAATCAGCAATGGCAAGATTTATTTTTCGAGTAAAAAAGGATATTTGATTTTAAAGAAGCGATTGATGGTGTTCAACTCGAAAAGTGAAATTATCGATAAAGAAGGAAAAAAAAGAAATACATACAGTGTAAAACATGATCAGGAAACTATTCGTCTAACAGGTATAGATAAACTAGAGAATTGATCAAATTTGAGTAATATTTTACTGGTTGCCCGTACAAATCCGATTACATATCATTGCACGATGCAAAACTTAATTTGCCATATCCATACTAAATACTTCTTCCAAACATATCGATTTTTCTAACCAGGATGGTCCTGCCACCACACTCTGCCTGGATGTTCTGTAGCCTTTTAGCAATGAGAGAATGAATGACCTACACTAAATTGCGATTAATAAGCATTACGTTATTAATTTATTTCTCTTCTGTGGATTTATTCTCCCAGGATGTTTCTCTCGGGAAAAGATACTTTTTTTCAGGGGATTATGAGAAAGCGATAAAGGAACTTCGGACAAATCGCCCTACAGTGGAATCCTTGTTGTGGCTCTCTTTAACCCTGTCCGCAAACGGCCGGTCGGGAGAAGCATTGGACATTTTCACCAATGTGCCGGACTGGCAAAGATTTGTGCCCCTTCTCAACCGTGTCGCGGAGATTGAATATGATCTCGGACATTATGATAAAGCAAAAACACTATTCCAAAAAGCTCTCCAACAAAAAAGTCGCTTTATTCCTGCGCAATACAATTATGGGAAAATGCAATATGAATGGGGGAATCCTGCGGAAGAGAAGAAGAATT
>QQUM01000435.1 GCA_008501545.1 Calditrichota bacterium | reverse complement strand
TAGTTATAATCTCCTAGTGGCCCGCCTTCACCAGTGATTATCCCGACACCGAGGAATTTGCCGAGGTAAAATCCTTGAAAAAGAGCTACAGGTTCATCTGAGTCGTTTGTAGCCATCCATCGACAAGGCCTTACTCCAGAGTTTTTACGCCTGTATTCTCCCCAATTATAACTTTGATATACATTGCAATCAGAAAAATCGGCAAGTGTCTTATCCCATATCTGCGAGGCTGTATTATCGTTAATTAATTTCCAGTCCATATTTACAAGTTCAATTCTTCAAATGATGTACTTCCTGTCCCAAATCATCTACACGAGCAGGTGTTTGATTAGCCAGCAAGGTTTTGTACCTTCACTTTTTTTACAATTTCCAGATTCCCCAGATATTTATCTTTCGTTATTGGTGGCATTAAAAAACCGCGAATTGTTCCGAAAAGTATAAGCCAACGATGAACAAAGCTTGATACCATTTTATATAAACTTCGTTTTCGATATGCATCTCCCAATAAAACAAGAAAGAGCAAGAGCAAAATCGAAAGTATTAACTCACTTTTAGCATAAACTATTGATAGTATGAGCCCCAAAATTCCAGTTAGTGCAATGACGCCTGGAATAAGACCGTATCCGCGTTCCTTGACATAGGTTGCAAACGTCTCTTTTCCCAAATGGTATCTGAGATTTTGACCGGCGCCAAGGTAAAGGTTGCGTCGCCATCTCGCGAGTTTAGTTGAAATATCTTCTGCTGGATCAGAATAATGATAAGCAACCGGATATTGTATTTTCATGATGCGATATCCTGCATGGCGAATACGGATACAAAGATCAGGTTCTTCATCAGAATAAAGAAAAGGATTAAAATGGCCGACTTCTTCTAAAATCGAGCGCCGGTAAAGTGCGGTTCCGCCAGCATAAGGAATTTCAATTTTTGGACTGTTGATCAGAATTTTATGATGTGAGTTTAGATTTGATTGTGCCGATTTCGGCAAATCGATTAGTTGTCCGGTGACTGCAGCAACATCAGGATGCTTATGCATTAAATCCATTGCCTCGTTTAACCAGCCCATATGGAGCTCCATGTCACCATCTAAAAAAAAGACAAATTGGCCAGTACCTGAATTACTACCAACATAACGACCAGCCGCTGCAGTGAGTGCCTGATCAGGTAGTAGCTTAATAACATTAATCGGATATTTACAGGCGATGTCCACCGTCCGGTCGGTTGAAGCTGAGTCGACCACTATAATTTCCTGGTGCACTATAGTTTCCGTTTCATCCAGAACAGATTCAACAAGACGGGCTATATTCCATTCCTGGTTTTTGCAAATTATTACAACACTTAATTCTATCATTTATCGTTATTCCGTGTTACCAAGTTTTGTAAAAGCATTTCATCCTGAATGAATTCAAATAGTATTTCCATGCAGTTTCTGTCGCACACTTTTCATTTTTGGTACAAGTATTTTTCCGGGTATTGATTGCTCACGCAGCCAAACAAACCTTTGGTGCCATCCGTTAGCTTTCAAAACGAAGGAACGAAAACTATCGTTTCGCCGATATTCTGATCTCCAAATATTGTACAGTCTCCAATCACCACGATTTCCACCACACGATGCCACATGACCACTTTCGGCCACAATTTGTTGAATCCTGCTATTGTTTGCCGTGTAGGGATAGCAAAATAAATCAACTGGTAAGCCAAGCTTATCTTCGATAATAGCTTTTGAATCAACAATTTCTCGTTTTACATCCTTTATATCCAAAGTGGTTAGGCGTGGATGCGAAAGCGTGTGATTGCCAAATGAGAATCCGTGGGATGCTAACTCTTTTATTTCAGACCATGCCATCAGCTGTGCAGCACTGGCTCCATTTTGTCCCTGCCAATTGGTTTTTTTACCCACTTGCTCAGCAACAAGGAATACGGTAGCGGTGAATTTGTAGTGTTCTAAAATCGGAGCAATTGTTGTGTAAAAATCTTTATAGCCATCATCAAAGGTCAGAACAAAACTTCTTTTTTGCGGTTTGGAATTTTTTCGCCAGTAGCGCACTGCTTCCATAAGACTAAGACAGTTGAATTTTTTTTGATGCATGTAGTCCATTTGCTTTCTAAAAATGTGAACAGGAACTGCGAGCCCGGATGGATCAAGCTCCTGTGGTATTGTTGAAATCTGGTGGTACATCAAAACTGAAATCATTCATTGCTCCTGTCATTTTCCGAGTGCTTCAAACTATCTTTTTCAATGATAAGCATGGCTGTAACAAGGGCAACGCTTATCCAGAGCATTTGCACGATCGGACGGCTATTAAACGTATCAACGAGCATATGCACCATATGCCCAATAATTGAAGTCATTATACCCAGTGCCGGTACTGCAAATAAAGTATTTTCCAATTTCGAAGCTCGCCATGCACGTCGAATACCTGAACTCAGGAAACCAATGAATGCCAGGATTCCAAAAGTACCAAGTTCTGCCCAGACCATCAGGTATTTATTGTGTACTGCATAAAGCCACATCCCACGAAGACTTGTTGTAATATATTGCTGCATCACGATGGAATAATTGTTTACGCCGACGCCTCCAAAGGGATTATCTGCGATAATCCTCATGGCCAGTTTCATCATGGGAATTCGTGATTGCGCTGAACCGGCATCATCACCTAAAAGACGCGCTATTAAAACGTCGTACCATGGCAATAATAATACAGTGCATAAACCCAGGAGAATGAGCGGAATTTTTAAACTAATCCATCCTCGAGTCCAGGCAATAAAAAAGAAAAGACCTGCTGAAACTGTAAATGCAATCATTCCACCCCTGGAGAGTGTCAGTGTTAATGCAATAATTCCAAGACCAATTGAGATACCCGCTAACAACCGAAGGGATTTCGAAATTTTTAGCAGCATCATGCTCATAGCCGGAATCAACAAAAAACTCAAATAACTACCTGCGGCATTTGGTGCCTGAAGGGTTCCACCTATACGCGGACCAGGGTGGACAGTCCCTTTAAGTCCTGCAAAGTCAATAGTATGTCCAATTTTATATAATCCCAAAATAGTAATGCTTTGAAGCAGGATGCCAATTAAAAGCACAGTAAGTATGAACAGCACGTCATCTTTAGACCGAACTGTTCCAACAATGTAAATAAAAAGAAGGAATATTTGCAGGAGCAGGAAACAACGGTAGAATGAAAGCTGCATATCAATTGCAGCAAAACTGGATAAAAAAACGATTCCTACATAAAATGTTAATGGTAAACAAGCTTGCAGAAGGGGCGTATCTCCGCTCACCCGATTTTTCACAAGTAATTCCATGAACCATTGTAAATAGAGAATACTGAGTGCAATTGTTGTGACAGATATGTTCCAACCACCGAGGGCCCCAAGCGCCTCTACATCCTCACGAATTCCCAAAACTACATCAAGTGGAAAAGGAATGTCAAAGAAAACCACGAGAAGCAGGAGCTTTCGTAGATCTCCATAAACAATTGCAGTAAATAGAAATAGACAGGCGATGAAAATCAGCATACCAATTTTTGCAGGCATGTCTGCAATGATAACCGTCGCAAAGCCAAGAACAAGTCCTGTTCCACCGGCCAGAAGCCATTGCAAGCTCGAACCATTTAAACGCAAAGCGATAGGCCGGGATTGAATTTTCATTTTGGATGAAAGCGCATGCATTAGTTTATATACGAACCTTTGTAAATGATTTAGGTTAATTAGAGTCTATCCGAAAACGCATCCCTTTATCATCCTTGAACTTTGAAAAAGAGCCGGGATATGACGTTTCCGGATGAACTCTAATAAAAATGAAAAAGCAGTCTACGAACGTGGCTGATTATTTATAAATTCATTAATTGTACTCACAACATAAGTGATCTGATCTTTGCCGAGCTCGGCATACATGGGCAATGAGATAATCTCATCAGCAAATTTTTCTGTAATCGGAAAATCTCCTTTTTGATATCCCAGGTCTTCATATGCCGGTTGCATGTGGATCGGTATTGGATAATGAATTCCGGCTGATACTCCTTTGCTTTGTAAATGGGCAAGAAGCTGATCTCTCTTTTGCACCCGAATGACATAGAGGTGATAAACAGACTCAGCAAAATCAGCATCGACAGGCAATACAACATCGCTGTCCTTCAGCTCTTCATTGTACCTGGCAGCACACTGGCGCCGCGCCGAGTTCCAATCGTTCAGGTGCGGTAATTTGGCGCGTAAGACTGCTGCCTGTAAAGTATCCAGCCGGCGATTGTAGCCTTTAATCAAATGTTGGTATTTTTGTTTTTGTCCATAATCACGCAACAGTGTTAGTCTTTCAGCGACTTTGGCATTATTGGTGACAACTGCACCGCCATCGCCGTAAGCTCCAAGATTTTTTCCAGGATAAAAACTGAAAGCAGCCGCATCGCCCAACGAACCAGTGAGACGGCCTTTGTATTGTGCACCGTGTGCCTGGCATGCATCTTCAATCACCAGCAAATCATGGTTTCTAGCAATTTTGGTGATGGCATCCATATCGGCGGGTTGGCCGTAGAGATGCACCGGCATGATAGCCCGCGTGCGCCTGGTAATAGCCGCTTCAATCTTCGTTGCATCGATATTGTATGTTTCAGGATTGATGTCGACGAGTACAGGTTTTGCTCCCGTTGCAGAAATCGCCAATGTGGTCGCAATAAATGTGTTGGCGACAGTTATCACTTCGTCTCCCGCGCCAATATTGAAAGCACGCAAGGTTAGCTCCAGTGCCGAGGTGCCGGAATCGACACTGATTGCATATTCAGTTGTACAATAGGTTGCAAATTCCTGTTCGAACAACCGCATATCTTGCCCCATAATGAATTGCGCTTTCCCCATGATGTTTTCCAGGGCAGGTACTATCTGATCTTTAAGACCCTGGTATTGGGAAACAAGATCAACAAATGGTACGTTCATTTTATATTTCCTTTCAATCTATATGAATTGTTCCACAAAGACGTTCGCATCTGCCGGAGAAAAATGTTTGATATCTTCTAACATGACCTTTTTCCCATGATTATGAAGGGATATTTCAGCTGCTTCCAATACTTTCACAACCTGCAAGCCGTTTTGCCCATCGGTCAACGGATTCGTTTTGTTTTGTACGCAATCGAGGAAATGTTGGCATTCAGTTTTCAATGGCTCAACTTGATTCAACCAGGGTGTCGTTGTATCACCATACTGAAAACTGAACTGGAATTCACCAAAAGAGTCGGTGTATGAAGGCGCTTCAACTCGTTTGTTGAAAACCCTTATTTTTTCAAGTGGCTCCATGTCATTGAAGGTCGCCATCTTTTTTTCACCGACGATTGTCATCAACCGTGATTTGCTGGGATCAAGCCAGCTCACATTAATTATTGCCATGCACTTGGGTTCAAAATGCATAGTCAATGTGCAGACGTCGTGCACATCCTCACTGAGATAAGCCAATCCCTGGCAATTGACCGAAACAGGTAAGCGTCCAATAAAATCAAGTATGATTGAGATATCGTGTGGCGCCAGGTCCCACAAAGCATTTACATCCTGGCGGATAGGGCCCAAATTAAGGCGTTGAGAATTGATATAACAAATATTGCCCAAATCACCACTGGTGACAAGCTCTTTCATCTTTTTTACAGCCGTGTTGTATAAAAAGAGATGACCAACAAATAAGATTTTTCTTTGTTTCTCCGCCAGATCGACCAATAATTGGCATTCTTGTGTCGAAGTTGCCAATGGTTTCTCAACAAAAACATGTAGCCCGGCTTCAAGTACTTTTTTTGCAATCTCAAAATGTGTTTTTGTTGGTGTTGAAATAATGACAGCATCGATACTGTTTTTATCCAACATATCGTCAACGCTTTGTGTCGCAAAGACACCGGGGATTTTTCCTTCAGCATACCGCAGCCGGTCTTCATTTAAATCACAAACAGCCATAATTTTCGAGTCCTGCAGATTTGTGAAAGTCCGCTCAAAATTTGGACCCCAGTATCCCAGACCGACGATTCCAAGTCTTACCATTTAAATCTCCTCTCCATATACTTAATCATTAATAGTTATATGTAATTGATACATATCAGCGGTCGTGTAATTCCTACTGCGTTAGTTTGATAATTGCCGGAATCGTGAGCAGCAGAATTTTCATCTCCAATTTAAAAGATAACTCTTTTCCGTAACCGATATCGTATCGAATCATCTCGGTGAATGTCGTTTTATTTTTCCCATTAATCTGCCATAAACCGGTCATGCCCGGCAGCACATTCAGGCGGGCACAGTGCCAGCGTTGGTATTCGTCAATGGCGTAGGGTAGTTCAGGCCGTGGCCCGACCAAGCTCATTTCTCCTCTTAACACATTGAACAATTGTGGAAGCTCATCAATACAGCTTCGTCGCAAAAAGCTGCCGAAAGGAAAAATTCTTGGATCATTCTCTACTTTATTCAACTCTGAATCATTTAAAATGGAATTGCGACATCTCTGCTGATGCAGGGCGCTGTCTGCATTAGCGTGCATAGTCCTAAATTTCCAAATTTTGAAAGGTTTGCCCAGGTAACCTGTTCTTTCCTGTTTGAAGAATGCAGGCCCGGGAGAGAGAATTTTTACGAGGATATAAAAAAGGAGAAACAACGGCATGAGAAGGACGAGCGCGATTGAAGCGCCAAACAAATCCAATGGACGCTTCCACCAGGGAACCGGGGCAACCAGAAAAGACTCCAAACTCCCATAGCTACATGCAGCGAGCGCTCCAGTTGATTCTTTCTCGCTTTCGGGATAGGTCTTTTTCCATGCGTTCATCACAAGTCCTCCGGTTGGTAGATTGTTTTATGCAAGTTGTTTTGCAATTCTTTTGGGTTTTCTTGCGACATTTTTCTGTTTCGACTTCTTATTGAAAGGCCAAACTGATGGATACTTATAAATACACAGCGAATCAAGTGGGGCGATATCTTTCATTCCAGCCTGAATTCTCTCTGCCAGTTTGGTCGCGTCTCCGGCTCTCGTATAGGGCAGTATGATACCGATCTGGTTCTTGGCAAACCAGCCGGCTTCATCGATAGTGCGCAGCCCCGTGCTTAAAAATTGGTCAAGTTTTTTAATTGTTACCACATTATTGGCCTCGTTGCCGAGGTCGAAAACAATTACTGAAAACTGGTGGTAATTTCGATCGGCGCGAGCTCGCTCCCGAATGAGGATGGCTTGCATCGCATCTATTGAACGCAGCATAAAGGGCGGTTCGGGATTGATTGCACCGAAAATTTTTTTAAAAGACATGATGATTTGCCCTTTCTTTTTGAATGTGCGATTGTCAGGTGATTGTAACCTTGCACTTTAATTTTATCTTCACCCGAAATCCCTTTCCGAGTTTTAGCTAACGTCCTATATTAGCTTTGATAATGCTTGTGGGATCGCGTTCCCATGTCTGTTTAAAATGGTGCCGATTATTCGTACACCGGAATCCTGCAGGCGTGATTTTGTTTCATTTACCTGCTCTGATGTTGTTTTCCCTGCATGCACTATGATTATAACACCGTCGCAGTTTCTGCTGATATCAATGCTTGCGGAATTTTGTAACACAGGTGGCATATCCAAAATAATGGTTTCAAAACAAGATTTTATCTCGAGCAGAACAGCTTTTAAATTCTTGCTGTAAGGCGCTGACCAATGCCCGTTGTATGAGCCGAATAGGAGGGCGCTCATGTTCGTTTGTTCCACTTTTCGGACAATCTGTGAGAAAGAAGCTCTATGTGTCAGGATGTCGATCAGGCCTGAGTCGTGAGAATCGTTGAATACATGGTGAAGCGTCGGATTTCTGAACTGGGTGTCAATAATGAGCACGCCATGCTGTGTGATTTGGCCGAATTCCCTGCATTGATCGGCCGGTGTACTAAAATGGTCATCTGGTAGCGATTTCTCGGCCATTATTTGTGCTGTTGCAGAGGCGAGTGTTGTGACACCCTCACCCTCCAATGCGCTGGTAAATCCGATAACCTGGGCATTGTTTTTTATAGCATCAACGGAGATGTTTTCTACAATGGTGCGAACGTCAACTACAAGCTCCGGCTGTATATCAACTGCATGCAAAGATGGCAAAGAAGGTAAAGGGGTGGCAATTTGAAAAAAATCGTTTTGCACGGATTCATCTACTATCTGTTGCAGTATTTCATGTGTTGCAGTCGGAACCGCACTTTTTTCTCTTGATTTATTTAAAACTTCATAGATTAAATCCACTACAAAGCATCTCCTGAATTGTTATAGAAGGCCATTTGTTTGTTAAAAACCATTAAATAAATAAGCCATAGCACTAACAGCTATTACCTGTGCAAATAGGAAAATTATAAAAAGCAGTCCAGACCCTGTAATAATTTGTTTTTTTGTAAGTTCAGGTAAAATAACTTCGTTAGGCGATTCCGTCTGCTTCATATGCTGCAGCGTTTGCCGGATAAGCTGTTT
>QQUM01000297.1 GCA_008501545.1 Calditrichota bacterium | reverse complement strand
TGGCCATCGATTTCCAGCAGTTGCTCACCACCACTAAAACCTTTCATCCAGGTGGAACCCGCATCGCTGACAGCGGCCCAGAACCAGGCACCGGCTTTTAACGCTGTCCAGACGCCACTATCTGGCCAATCCCCGACGTCGTATCCCTGGAAGTCGTCTTCAAATACAGGCTCGGCCGGTAAAACCCAGGGTTGAAATGGATTGAGTAAAGCGCCATTTCCAACCGCTTCATTAAAAAGATACCACGCCGTGCCGGCAACCGAAGCATTGTCGCCAAAGGACCAGTTTTCTTTGCCAATGTATGCCGCCGAGTCGATCAAAGCCAGGGTGCTGTAGGGCACGCCGCCGTTGCTCAATGTGTAGCTTGCGGTTTCGCCGTGATAATAATCCGCAACGGTCGTATCCCCGGCAATATAGCGCGCTGAGACCACGCCTTCGCTGCCTTCCGACCAGACGAAATCGCCGCGTAAATTATTGGCAGTTTGGTAGTAGCGATCGCGGGCGTGTTCCTTGTACCCATCGATACCAGCGACTTGCGAGCCTGTTCCAGCGTAAATTGTGCTGCCTGTTACTTTCAAATAGGGCCGCGCCGGGATGGAATTGTCATTAAAATCCAGCCAGGTGCGCGAATCGGTGGCGTCGAGAAAATCCAGCGCCAGGCGTAAATCGCCTGGGTTGCCATTTTTATCATCGACCGGCATATCGGCGCCAAAAGCCAGCACTGCCCAGCTTTGGGCGTCGAGATAATGCGCTTCGTCAACAAGTCCGTTGGGATTCTGGCCAAGAGCGCCGCTTGTCAAATCAAGCCCGACAAAGAAGCAATTTTCCACCGCGTCCGCTGCTTCGGGATAAACTGCGAGATCGACGTTCGGCGCCCACATTTGCCGGAGGATGAAATCTTTAATCAAATCTGCCCGGTCTTTTGTATCGCTGTCGCCGGTTAAATCGGCATAATAGCGGAAGGCTGAGTAAGTGTCCATATTGTGCTCGATGGAATAAGCCCGTAAGTTGACAAAGTTATCCACCGCCGGGCCATCAAAACCCTGGTAGCCTGCTCCTGTCCAGGAAAAGAAACTGCGTCCCAGCCTGATGCCGCCATAATCGATACTGTCCAGCGACGTTGCCTGCGAGGTTTGCTGAATACTTTTCATATAGCCGATGAGCGCGTCGATCATGGGGCGGTACTGACTGTCGCCGGTCATTTTTTCGTAATAAATCAGCGCCATGGCGAACCAGGCATTGGAACCGGCAAACTTGCGAAAATCGGTGGTGCGGTATAATATATGGTGTGGCAAGGTTGTTTCTGTTTGCGGGCAAATGGTCGTCCTATAATCCGTATAAGCCCAGGACCGCAACTGCTGTTTGGTGGAATCGAGACCATGTTCTGCTGCCCAGTTTACGCGTTTTTCCAACTCATCGAGTTTGCCGTTGCCGTCATTGTCAGTTATAACCCATTCGGCTATTTTATCATCTGTAACCAGACTCATATAAGAGAAAAAGAAACTGCCATCATTGTTTTGCACATATTCCATCGCATTCATGATTTGTTGTGCCCGGGTGAAATCTCCGGCGCGCGTCAATTGCATGATGAGCAGAGCCTGATCGTAAAGAAAAGCACTGTCCGCGATATCATTTTCATCCTGCTGGCTGTCGCCTAATTTTTTTACATTTCCTGCATCACCGTCAAGGTCAGGCCGCATATCAATTCTGTTTTTCAACCAGTCCAGCCCATCGCCAGTGCCTGCGGGAACTGATGCCGAAATATCGACCGTCAGGCTTTCTTTTCTGGCGATAGTGTAACCACCGTCTTCGGAAAAGACAGCTTCGATGAGCACGGTTGTGCTGTAGTCCTGCGGAAAAGCATCGGTGAAATCAGCGGCAAAATAGAGATCGACTGTGTTGTTAGCGCCCTCGTTGGGCGTGCGGTCGATGAGGCGTAAATGCTGCGGCACATGATAAACATAATCGCCATACTGGTCTTTGCGATGATGGTAATCACTCCAGCGGTATAGTTCGTTGAAGTCGAACAGCGTTCTGCCCCAGGCATTTTCGCCATCGTAAAAGGGATCGTTGGGGTCAGTAATGTGGCTCCAGTCCTCCCGCACCGGTTCGGCTTTATCACTTATGTTAACCCATACGGTTTTGCTATCGCCGCCGCGCCAGTTGTCTTCGCTGTCGATATCGGCAATGCCGTCCTGATCCTCGTCATCGCCCAGACCATAATTAAGTGTCCATGCCCGCAGCAGCACGGTCCAGTCTGGACGAATGTTGCCTTTCATGCCCATTCTCACATGGCCGTTGGCGTCGGCGCCGTTGTCTGTGAGCAGTCGCAAGGCGATGGCGTCGTATTTATAGAGACCACGTGCATCGAGGGAAAGCTCCACATGTCCTTCTGCCAGAGTACGCTGCTGAAATGTTGTTAGCGTTGGAAAAGAAAGTATGTTTTTATCGGAAGCGAGTGTGATAAGAGGCCTCGCATCCTGCAAGTCCAAAGTCAGTTGCAGGGAGTCGAGCCAGCTCATGTGCGTGGCGCCATAATCAGCGGAAATGCCCAACTCCACATAAATATCCGACTTATAGATTTGTGGTGAGGCCTTGGCGTCAAGAACGAAACTGAAATGGATGGGAATGCGGCCATCACTGCCGTCTCTTTTGGGATTTTGCATGATGAAACCCGGCGGCACCTGCTGCTCGGGATCGCTGTGCAAATTGCTCATGCGGATTAAATCAGTATAATCAAACAGCGGATAATTCCAGGGGGAATTTTCACGCAGAGGCAAATTTTTATCAAAAGCATAAACCCACACCGCTGCGCTATCCGACTTCCAGTTGAGGTCATTGTCGATGTCGGGAATACCATCGCTGTCGTTGTCGATTCCAGCGCCGAAATTGGGCGTCCACACTTTCACCGGAACCGATTGAACAGAATTTGTCTGGCCGACCAAGCCGTGTTTTATCTGCGTCGTATCACCGCGCGAATTGTCGGTATAGGCGCGAATGGTTACCGCGTTACAATCCCAGGCCGGATTATAGGATCGCAAACCGGTGGCTTTTACAGATGCGAACAAAACACCACTCACCAACGTGCGGGTATCTGTTGTAACCATCATTGAATTTAGAGTCAATGAAGATGGATCAAGGGACAGGCTGGCTGTCAATCCAAAATCAAGAGAAATATCCATAGTAAAAGTTGCGGCTACAGTTTGAGCGCCGGTATCGTCACTGTATTTATCAATTAACTCGAAATACACGGTACCACTGTAGGCCTGGTGGGTATAGCCATTTTTTTCAAGATCAAATGCAAAGTATACATCGAAAGGTGAACCGACACTGCTGTCATCATTTGGTCCAACCCATGTCAACCTGCGCCATGTGTAACGGTTGTCACTGACCATTTCAGCACGATCCAGCACCCAGTTCCACCAATCGACCCAATTTGGCGCTACAACCGGATCCGGCATCGTTGTTGATGGGCCTTGATTAGCAGTCCAAACTTTGAAAGGCAACTTGACGGATGGATCTGTTTGTCCGGCCAATCCGGGTTTGCCGTCGCTATTTTGGGTGAATACACGTAACGTATAATTCGACCAACTGCCGGTGTTGAAAGTAACGGGAATGGCGGAAGTGACAACAAAGTTTGCTGTGTTTTGCGTGCCTAAAGACAGATTGCCCGGGTTCACAGAGATGGATTGTGCGGATAAATTTGTTGTAAGAAGAAGGCATGCTGTAGCTAACCCGGTGAACAGCATCCTGCTAATTTTAGTTATTCGATTTTTATCACTCGACATGCTTTTCTCCATAATCTTGAAGGGGAAATAAATATGTGGCCACACTTCGGGTAATTTAGCATTAAAAAACAGCCCCCGAATTCTGGCAAATCCGGCTACGATCTGCGAATCTGTAGCCGAAGTGACCTCACTTCGGGGAACTCAGCACTTCGGGGAACTCAGCACTTCGGGGAACTCAGCACTTCGGGGAACTCAGCATTAAAACGAGCCCCAGAATTCTGGCGAATCCGGCACGATCTGCGAATCCGGCTATATTATCTTAAAAACAGAAGCTTACGCTGCAGTGTGACTGCTCCGCTTTCCAGCACATAAAAATAAGAACCACTGGAAACCAGAGCGCCCATATCATTGCGGCCGTTCCATTGCAACGTGTGAGTTCCAGTTGTCTGCATTCCGTCAACCAGCGTGCGCACGTGCCGTCCCAGGATATCAAAAACAGTGATCTTTACACGACTGTTTTTTTGCAAACTGTATTCAATTGTTGTCGATGGATTGAACGGATTTGGATAATTCTGCGACAGGGCGAATTCTGACGGCGGTTCTGTTGCATAATCCGCCACTGCGGTCGGCACACCGCTATCGATTACACGAATATCATCAACACGGAAAATACGCGTGAAGTTTTCGCCTCGGTTGAAGAAAATTATATTAAACTTATTGATTTGCGAAACATCCAACTGACCATCACCGACGCCGCCATTGCCAATATCATGAAAATAAACAGGATCGATGTGCGCCACAATTTGCTGCCAGCCTTGTCTGAGCGGATTGGTCACAATTTTTTGTTCCCACTGCTCACCGTCCACAGCGTCAAACACTTGGAAATTGTAACCGCTGAATTCGACAGTATCGACGTATATCCAGCAAGAGATGGTTTTATCTGTCCAGTTTGCAGGAACCGGTAAGGCATATTGCACGCCGCATCCCCAGCCTGCTCCTGCTTTTTCAACCACAAGAGAGGAAGCGCCATCGTGTCCGTAATCTCCTGCGACAAAAGCTGTATCTGCGGAGAAATAATTCCAGCTGCCTGGCGTCGGGCTTGCGGATGGCGGCTCGAAAGTTACATTGTTTTCGAAATTTTCCACAACATGCGCATCAGCAGGTTGATCCTGCAAGCGGATATTATCGAATCGGATTGTGCGGGCAAAGTTTTCGCCGTTGTTCAAAATGATGAGATTGAATTTACTGATTTGTGTGACATCGAGGCTGCCGTTACCGACGCCGCCGTTGCCGACATCATGAAAATATTCTGGAGAAATCGTGGCAACGAATTCAACCCAGGCGCCTTGCTGTGCAGATTGTGAAACCCGCTGCTCCCATTGTTCATTATCAAGCGCATCAAACACCTGGAAATTAAATACAGTGAATTCTGTCGTATCGATGTTCACCCAGAAAGACACTTGCTTATCGCGCCAGTTTTGCACTTCGGGCAAGCCATACTGTGCTCCACATCCCCAGCCGACACCGCCTTTCTCAATCACCAAAGATTGTCCCGAAAGTGCGCCATCCGCACTAATATACGCCGTATCTGCGGAAAAATAATTCCAGTTTCCCGGCGTCGGACTTGCAGATGACGGCTCGAAATTCACAGTTCCATCGAAAAATTCAATATCATGAGCGCTGGTAAGTGGGCGAATCGGCGAATCAAGCACACGAATATCATCAATGCGGAATACACGGGTAAAATTCTCACCACGATTTAAAAAGATGATATTGAATTTAACAATTTGCGTTACATCTAATTGGCCGTCGCCAACGCCGCCGTTACCAACATCGTGAAAGTTAACAGGATCAATATGCGCCACGATTTGCTGCCAGCCTTGCTGAAGAGGATTGGTGACGATTTTCTGTTCCCACTGTTCGTTGTCGACCGCATCGAACACTTGAAAATTATAACCACTGAATTCAACAGTATCCGCATAAATCCACAATGAAACGGATTTGCCAAGCCAGTTTTGCGCTTCCGGCAAACTGTATTGTGTGCCGCAGCCCCAACCGGCGCCAGCTTTCTCAACAACGAGCGCTTTATCGCCATCGTAACCGAGGCCATCGGCAACATAAACCGTGTCTGCTGAAAAGTAATTCCAGTTACCCGGAGTTGGAGAATCGGACGGAGGTTCAAAGGTGACTGCTCCTTCATAACTTTCAATGAGCGTTTCAGTTTTTGGCACATCCCGCAAAGTAAATTCATCAAACATGACTTTGCGACGGAAATTCTCGCCATTATTGAAAATGATGATGTTGAATTTGACGATTTGCGATACATCCAGAGCGCCATCGCCAACGCCACCGTTACCGATGTCATGAAAATACTCCGGAGAAATGGTCGCGACAAATTCTACCCATGCCCCTTGTTGCGGCATTTGCGATACTTTCTGTTCCCACTGCTCATCATCAACCGCATCGAAGACCTGGAAATTGATGGATGTAAACTCTACGGTATCAATGTGCACCCAGAACGACACTTGTTTAGCTGTCCAGTCTTGCGGCGCTGTCAACGTATATTGGGCGCCACATCCCCACCCGGTGCCTTCTTTTTCCAGCACCAGAGCGCCACCTGAGAAAGCACCTTCATGGGTCACATAGTGTGCATCGGCACTGAACGAGAACCATTGCCCCGGCACTCCCGGAGCGAAATCTACGGCCGTATCAAAATTCTGAATGGATTGCGCCATACCAGCACCTGCAATAACCAAAGTGCACAACCATGCAATCAAAACCTGATTAAAACGATTCATTACTTACCTCCCTATTGGGTTTGGTTGATTGGGTTTTTAAAAACTCTCTGACTTTAAAATTGCTTCGCTTTACCTCCTTATGTTTTATTTTATTTAATAAAAATCAACAATTTCACTCTATCCTTCATCATTCTAAATTCCATGATTGGGCAAAGGATATCCCCTGCTCATCGCTCACATACGCCATGCATGAATAAAGGCGCATGATAGCCTGAAAAGTATATATTCTTTTTGCCGTTCGACTTAAGCCGAACGGAATGCCGTGCTGCACTTACCTGTTGAGCGAGCGGAAAACAATGTCCCGCTGCAATTAATCGAGAAACGCGGAAGACAGTCAGCACAGCAACAGGTAAAATAGACGTGCTTTAGAAAATCCGGGTTGATTGCCGGCGCACAAATTCTGGCGAATTTGGATACTGGCAACTTTATCCCATCAGCACTTCGACTTTATGCTCGCGCCCATCGCTGTGGGGTGTAATCAAGTTCCCATCAATTTTCTCATCATCAACCTTTACACTAATCACACCTGATTGCACGTGATGCGGATTCTCCACAGTGATTCTGTAAATTGCATTTCGAAAAGGTCGTACGATTGAAAATTGCCGCCACTTATCCGGAATGCACGGATCGATAAGCAGGCCGGATAAAGTGCGACGCGCGCCGCATATCCACTCGGTGGCTGCCATAAACATCCACGGCGCTGTACCAGTATTCCAGGTAAACGCACCCTCGCCATGGTTCGTCGGATGCCCGGGGCCAACGATATATTCAGCGTAGATATAAGGTTCAACTTTATATTTTTCCAGATCAGCTTTCGCAGGATTACCCGGCATGATTTTACAGAAAGTTTCATAGGCGGCATTGCCCCGTTTTAAAAGGCAATCAGCAACGATTTTAAATGCAGCCGCATGAGAGAAAACAGCGGCATTTTCCTTTGTTCCCGGAGCAAAAGCACAGACGCGGCCAATGCCCGGATGATAATTTTCATAAACCGGCGAAAAGAGCGCCGGGCCATAGGGTGTATCAAGCAGTTTGTCCACAATCCCGATCAGCTCCATTCCTCGCTTGTGGTCGACAATACCGCTGAGAATTGCCCATGTTTGTGAGTTGAGCGGCAGCTTACCCTGGGCATTTTCTTCCGATCCAACACGATAGGCTAAATCATTTATCGCAGCGATAAACCACTTGCCATCCCAACCGTATTGCAAAATATGTGATTTCATTTTTTCAGCTTTTTTAAACAACTCGTCATGAGTTCTTGCGTCATCTCTGAATGTTGCAAGCTCCATCATTTTTTTAAGCGCGCGCACAACAGCCATGCCCAACCAAACTGTCTCTCCCTTGCCGCGATGGCCCAACTGGTCGTAGGCGTCATTCCAGTCAGCTTTGCCGATGAGCGGTAAACCATGGGCGCCTGTGCGAGAGGTTAAATGCTCGATTGCGCGAAGGCAATGTTGCCAAACAGTACCGGATTCGCCACCGAGGAAAGCATAGTCCTGTTCGAGAAAAGAAAAATCACCCGTTTCTTCCAAATACGCAACCACCGCATAAACAAGCCAGACCGCCATATCCGATTTCCCGGTCACCGTCGCCTGTCCTTGTTCCTCCCAACTGCCTTCTTTTTCAGAAAAGCCGGATACCGCGTGCCCGTTTGGATACTGGAAACGCAGCAGGTTTTCAATTTTCTTCCTGGCAAGCGCCGTATCCACCGAGAGAATACCTTCTGCGTCTTGTGCGGTGTCCCGATAGCCAAGACCACCTTCAGCGCTATGGTATGCCGAGGTGCCTCGCCAATGCGTGATTCCATAGAGTTGGTATTTACCCCAGAGATTCGTCATGCGGTCAAAATCTGTGTCCGGTGTTTCAATCACCAGTGTATCTGTCTTGCCACGCCACAGATTTTTTACATACTGCAGGGTTTCTTCTGCTTTTTCAACGGCAAGATAACGCGAGATAACAGCCTGAATCTTTTC
>QQUM01000759.1 GCA_008501545.1 Calditrichota bacterium | reverse complement strand
CAACCACACTACCGATTATTATTATCGCATCCTCCATTATTGCAGCATTTGAATTTGCCGGATTGTACGGAATTGCAATTGCAGCAGTGGGCATGCTTTCAAATACCGGAATTCAATTAGCTGTTGATGCATATGGCCCGATATCTGATAACGCTGGCGGAATCGCAGAAATGTCCAATTTACCCAGCGAAGTTCGCTCTCGCACGGATAAGCTTGATGCGGTTGGTAATACGACGGCAGCCATTGGAAAAGGTTTTGCGATTGGTTCCGCTGCACTGACATCGCTGGCTCTCTTTGGAGCTTACATGACCTCTGCGAAAATTTTGACAATTGATATTTCAAAAGCAAATGTGATGGCTGGATTGTTTCTTGGCGGCATGATGCCAATGTTGTTTTCTTCCATGGCAATGCAGGCAGTTGGTCGTTCTGCAATGGCGATGATCCAGGAAGTGCGTCGTCAATTTAACCAAATCCCTGAGTTGAAAGCAGCATTAGAAACAATGCAGAGAAATGAAGGAACTGATTTTGAAAAATGGTCGAAAGCAGATCAAAATACATTTGATGCAGCGGATGGCTCAGCAGAATATGGGAAATGTGTAGAAATTTCTACGGCTGCAGCAATTAGACAAATGGTTTTACCTGGTTTAATGGCTGTCATTACGCCGGTTCTTGTAGGATTGCTCGGTGGCGCTGAAATGCTAGGCGGGATGCTGGCAGGTGTAACCGTGTGCGGCGTCTTGCTGGCTATTTTTCAAGCGAACGCTGGTGGTGCCTGGGATAACGCGAAAAAAATGATAGAAGAAGGAATCACCATAGATGGGAAGGAGTACGGTAAAGGTTCTGAACCACATAAGGCAGCAGTCGTTGGTGATACTGTGGGTGATCCTTTTAAAGATACTTCCGGCCCGTCGCTAAACATTTTAATAAAGTTAATGAGTGTTATCTCATTAGTGATTGCTCCGCTTTTACTGAATTAGAAAATAAAGATCTCGCTTGCATATAGTTCATACTTTTTGCAGGCGGGATTTAATCGACATAAATAGAATTGTTTTCATGCAATAAAACGCATTTTTGTTTGTGAGTTTTGTTGTGGGAAATTATAATCAGGAGATAGTATTTTGCAATTGTATGAAACTGCCGTTGTTTTTGACTCTCAAGCGAAGAGTGAAGATATCGAAGAACGAATTAATAATGTGAAGAACTTCATCACCAACCACGGTGGTAAAATTGAAAGTTCTGAAGAGCTGGGTAAACGTCGTCTTGCCTACGAAATTAATAAAAAGCAGTACGGTTTTTACGTATTCCTTAGATTCATCGGACCGGGGCAATTAATTTCATTGCTCGAACGCGAATATCGATTAAGCGAAAACGTCCTTCGTTATTTAACCCTGAAAATTGGAAAAAATCAGCTTGCAGCAGAACAATTAGCTGTTGAAGATGCTGATAATGCGAAGATTGAAAAAGATGCATCACCTTCAGATGATGCGCAGACAAGGAAAAAGGATAAAGCCGAACCGGATACAGATGAAGTCGTTGCTGAAACTGAAGAACCTGAAAAAACTGATTCGGCTGCACCTGAGCAGGAAACGCAAACACCTGAAACTACTGAAGAAGAAAAACCGGAAGATGCAGATGCAACACCGGAAAAAACAGATGAAAGCAAGTAATTTTTTTCCAAACAGCATTGCATGAATTGATTGCCGGGATTGTTGCCTGGTATATCCTGGCTGGAAGCTGCAAGCAGATTCTTCAAAAAGGCAGTGCGGTGCTCGTTGATGGTGAGTTGCAAAGCCAAACCTGGATGAATGAGGACGGCTCAAGCAAAAATGTTGTTGAGAATAAAGCGCGTCGCATTCAATTCCTGAATAAACGTAAAAATGATGAATCATCCGGAGAAGAGGCTTCTGATAGCATTGATTTATATGATCATGCTGGTTTCCACTATGACCAGCAGGATATGAAATTTTGGAAGCTCCCATCACAAAAAGGATGATGAAATCAATTTTAGATACGAAGATCTTACATTTCGAAGGAGATTTTAAATGATTAAAAAACGTCGGATATGCCGCTTTTGTGAAGAGGGCATCAAACATGTTGACTATAAAAACGATAAATTTCTCAATCGTTTTCTGACTGAGCAAGGGAAAATTATTCCGCGTCGCACAAGTGGAAATTGTGCAACGCACCAGCGCATGCTTGCTATGGCGGTGAAAAGAGCACGTCATATGGCGATTATTCCTTTTGTCAGGGAAATTAACCGTTAAACACCCTTTTCAACAAAATCAAATTTTATTCAATCGACCTAAATTACCCAGGGAAATAGAAGAATGAAAGTTATTCTAAAGAAAAAACATGAAACACTTGGCGATGTCGGTGAAATCGTTAATGTGAAGAGTGGGTTCGCACGCAATTTTCTTATTCCAAACGGCGTTGCCATGGCTGCAACACCGGGCAACTTGAAAATCGTTGAAAAAGAGAAAAAACTCTATGAGATAGCGGAACAGCGTGCTGTAGCCGATGCTGAACAGCTTAAGGAAAAGCTCGAAGCGACATCAGTCACAGCAGAATTGCAAGTTGGCGAAGAAGAAAAAGTATTTGGTGCTATCACTTCCCACAATATTGCCGATCTGTTAGCAGACAAAGGCTTTGAGATCGATCGTCGAAAAATTTTACTGGATGAACCAATCAAAGCATTGGGCGTCTACGAAGTTGCTGTCAGACTGCATGCCGATGTCGATGCAAAGATAAAAGTCTGGGCTGTTAAACAGTAAGTGGGGGTATTTGCACCGGTCTAATTCAAAACTGTGCAGGGTAAGAGGCATCTCTTGCCCTTTTTGCTAACAAGTAGTCAAATTTGATGCATGATGAACCTTCAATTTACAAAAAACTTGAAAGTCAAACTTTCATCTTTTGGAATTGCATTGATATTCTGGATAATAATCGTCACGACAGGCGATTATTCCCACAGTATTGATGTACGATTGCAGGTTACAGGTATCCCGGTCGGTAAAATTTTAGTAAACGAAATCCCCCAAACCGCCAAGATACGAATCGATGGTGAGGGAAAATACTTGTTCAGCATTCTCTTTTTTGAAGACGCCAGTGTACATCTCGATTTGAGTGAGGTCGGCAATGATGCGATCATTCCGATCACACCGGATATGGTTGTGCTACCACGCATGAGCCATGAGATGCATGTACAAAGTGTCATTTATCCGTCATCTGTCCATATTAAACTGGATGATTTAATAAATAAAAAAGTTCCGGTTGTTGATCAGATTTCATGCCAGCCAATCGATGGTTATACGCTCATTGGAAATATAAAACTATCACCGGATTCTGTAACACTTAGCGGTCCGAAATCAACTCTATCGAATATTGATAAGGTTTTGACAGAAGAAGTGAATTTGAAAGGGCAGGATAGTGGTTTCAACGGAACGGTTGAATTGGCGCAATTTCCAGATAGCCTGCGAATTCGCACAGATCATAAAACAGTTCTTTACACAGGGGATGTCCAAAAGTTATTGGAATATACCTTTAAAGAAATACCAATTCGCGTACTTAACAAACCTGCACGCATGGAAATTATCCCATTACCCTCTTCAGCTGCCGTCACTGCAATCGGTGGAGAGCGATATCTGGTTACACTGAAACCCGAGAATTTTTATTTGTTCATCGATTATGAAAAAGCACACAATGCCAACCTGGGTTCATCACAGGATGGTGTTTTAATTCAATATAAAACACTCTCCGATGTTGAAATTGTGCAAATATTTCCACCCTATGTCATGTTGGAAAAAAGAAGAAAAAATTAATGAAATTACTGGCCATTGAATCCAGTTGTGATGAAACAGCTGCTGCCGTATTCGACAAGAATTCGCTTCAATCAAATATCGTTGCTTCCCAGGATGTCCATATCGCTTATGGCGGTGTTGTACCGGAGTTAGCGTCGCGCGCACATATTGCGAAAATTTCTGCCATCGTCGATAAGGCGCTTGTTGAAGCAGGTACAGACATTACAAAAATCGATGCCGTTGCAGCCACTGCAGGACCCGGGCTGGCAGGATCGTTGATTGTTGGTCTGACTTTCGCAAAAGGCCTGGCAATGGCTCATAACCTTCCATTTATAGGTATCAACCATATTGAAGGTCATATTTTTTCTGCACATATAGAGTATTCTGAAATTGCTGCACCATTTTTGGCCCTTGTCGTATCAGGTGGGCATAGTTTGCTTGTGCTCGTGAAAGATGTCGGGGATTATAAAATTCTTGGTTCCACGATCGATGATGCAGCTGGTGAGGCCTATGACAAGGTAGCGAAAGTCATCGGTTTACCCTATCCGGGTGGACCGAATATAGATAAAATTGCAGCAACAGGTGATCCTGATTTTGTAAAATTTCCAGTGGCCACAATTAAAAATGAACCGTATTGTTTCAGTTTTTCTGGGTTGAAAACAGCTGTACTTTATAAGTATCGCGCCATGAGTGACGACGCACAGGAAAAACATAAAAAGGATATTGCTGCATCATTTCAAAAAGCCGTCATCGACGCGATTCTGCCGAAAGTTTCTAAAGCAATGAAGGAATACAAACTGGATCAACTGATTATGGCCGGTGGTGTCGCTCGAAATTCAGCATTGCGCACTGCCGTCGCGGATAAAGCACGTGAACAGGGATTCACGGTATATGTACCATCCGGAATCTTTTGTACAGACAATGCAGCAATGATTGGACAAGTTGCACTTCTTCGTCTTCAGCGGGGTGAAAAATCGGGATTGGATTTATCACCTTCACCAAATTTAACGATCAACTAAGGCAGAATGTCTTTAAATCTATCTTATAATATATGGTTCTTTATCGGCGGTGTTCTGCTTCTCACTGCCTTTTCCCTCTGGGTTTATCGATCAACCATTCCCCCGGTTAACCCATTTTATCGCCGTGTTTTACTCGTTTCACGAATTCTCTCTTTGCTGTGTATCCTGTTTCTGGTTTTCGAACCGCAATTGCAATTCAGGCTGGAAAAAATTCAAAAACCTGTCGTTGAAGTGCTTGTCGATAATTCGGCCAGCATGAACCTGAAGGACGACCAGTCGACGCGTGCGCAGCATGCACGCGAAGCGTTACAAATTTTATCGCAAAATGATAACCTTCGGCTGAACGCGGATGTGACCTATTCCGTTTTCTCCGATACGATTGGCCCAATCGATGTAGAAGAAATTGATTCACTTGTTTTTAATCGTGATGGGACGAATCTGGGATTGGCACTGAATGAATCAAAGCTCTCAAATCAGGAGAAGCGTGTTGCGGCAACGATTCTCCTAAGCGATGGTGCTACAAATTTGGGAGATGATCCCATTACCGTTATCGAAAATTTTCAAAGTCCCGTTTACTCCGTAATTGTCGGTCAGGAACCGAAGGCAAGCGATATCTGGTTTAACGAGATCATAACAAATGAGATTGCCTATGCAGGAATGAAAATTCCGGTTGATGTTTATGTCCGCTCCCGTGGTTTTGCCGGCCAGCAAACAGGATTAGAAATCTATCAGGGGAGTAAAAGTATCGCAAAAAAGGAACTCACGCTGCCTGCTGATGGCTTGGAAAAAAAAGTAACCATCTACATCGTTCCTGAGAATTTAGGAAAACAGAAATTCACGGCACGTCTTCGGCCACTGAATGATGAGCTTGTTCCGGAGAATAACCAACGCGCATTCTATCTTAACGTATTAAAAAGCAAATTAAAAATTTACCTGATCGCGGCAGCGCCATCACAGGATGTCGCATTTGTTCGTCAGGCGCTTTCCCGTGATGAAAATTTTTCAGTCGAGCAGACAGTTAGTATTAATGCCACGATTTTGGCAGGAGACAAGCTCCCGGATGAGAAGCGCCTAAAAGAAATAGACTGCATCATCGCGATGAATTTTGTACGAAACCGGGTACCGCGTGCTCTAAAATCATGGTTGGAAAATGCTGCTTTGAAGTCTGAAAAACCCATCATGTTTATGACTGGTTTTGTCAATTCTGCACAAGCGTTATGGCAGTATAAAGATATAATTTTTCTTGCGCAACAGCCGCTAATCAGCAGTGAAATTTTTGTGAAAGCGGCACTCAGCGAAAATGGTTTTCTGCATCCGATTTTTAAAACGAATGAGTCCACAACTGACCTTGCTACCCTGATCGAGCAGCTACCACCGGTTTTTAGTACGATTCGTAAAGTTCAATTTCAACCAAACACAACAGTTCTTGCATACCTCGTCGGAAGCCGAACCAGCCAAATTCCAACGAATAGCAAAAACAGCCCGATGCTGGCGGTTTCGAAATCAAATCAAAAGCGAGTTGTAACAATTCTGGGGGATAATCTGTGGCGCTGGCATATGCTATTGCAGCGGCGTGGTGAAGGCAATTCTTTTTACAGCGAGCTGATTACGAATAGCGTGCGTTGGCTGGCTGCCCGTGACGAGAGTAAACTCTTGAATGTTCAACCAGCTGGTGATATTTTCCGTTCAGGCCAGCAAATCAATTTTACTGCACAAGCGTATTATGACGATTACCGCGCGCGCGCGAATTTGCAAATTTCTTTACAGATTGCTGGACCAGAGAAACGGGAGCTTGTTTTCTCTGAGCAAGGTGATGGAATTTATACGAGTTCACCCGGCATTTTAGCCGCTGGTGATTATACCTATAAAGCGAGAGCTTATGATGGCGTAACAGAAGTCAGTGCCGATTCAGGGAAATTTAGTGTTGTGCCGCTGCAGTGGGAGTTACAAAAGACAGACGTAAACATCTCGCTTCTTCGAAAGCTTGCTCATACTACAGATGGCCGTGTAACCACGATCGATTCGCTTGAAATTCTGATGTCTGCTTTGCAGCTTAATGCTCAGAGAACTGAAGAAATAAAAAAGATTCGAATATGGCAGTACTGGCTTGTACTGCTGATATTGCTGCTCCTGTTATCAATTGAATGGTTTATGCGTAAACAGAAGGGCATGCTTTAATTAAGGTTTCACCATAAAGTTTTCCATATCGAGGACGGTACAGCAATCGAGAATGAGCTTCATCGTCGGTTTTTTAATATTCGCCGCATAGTTTCCAATCCGGGAATAATATCTGATTAATCCCTCCCGCCAAATCGCTAACCGGTAAGTGGCTTCTTCCCCATAATGGTCACCCGTTTCGGCATATGTAATTTCCCCATTCTTTAAAACAAGAATGCCTTTTTGTTCATCCTTGCTGAGTTCGAGTGTTCCACTTTTTTTGTTCATATTGAGGAATTGGACCATTTCAAGAACATTGAAGCTTTTTAAATTTGCCTGTAAAAGGGGTGATTCTTCAGCCGCACGCTCTTCGTCGATGAAATTGGTGGTGTCTGAATCTGTTTGGACGAGCTGACCAAACCGCCACAACAAGGTCTCGATGCGCCCTGTCAATGTGCGCAATGAAACAGGGAGCTGGATGACATCATCAACTCCGTGGCGGAACGCACGCAATTTGAGCTCCTCCATATTGTTATGCGTAACAAGCAAAATAAACGGGACAGCCTGGAGGTATTTTGTTTGGCGCATCATCCAGCAAAGTTCAATACCATTCTGTGGTTCCAGAGCAAGTTCGGCAATGACGAGGGAGGGCGTTGTGCTGTTCGCAAGTTGCCATGCTTCTTCACTGCTATTGGCAACCTGAATGTCATAACCAAACCGGCTCAAATTGACATCGAAGAACATTGCGGATTCAGGACTTTTTTCCACGATAAGAATCGATTGATGCTTTTGCGGGGTATCCATTTGGATAATTTTCTCTTTTAATTTATTGAAGTATAATGGATTTTAACGAGATTGCATTACAATTAAGCTGTATTTTGAAGATGAACTCAAATTTAAAAATACATATTAATTTATCCACATTTCTTTGCTTCGCTGTTGGCCGACCAAATGTGGATAACTTATGAATAAGTTGAAAAACAAAAATTTTCGAAAAATGTTTCTGCAATATAACAATATTGACGGTAGTGCGAAAAAATTTCAATCAAATTAAATTCTCATGGATAATTTACGGATATTTCTTTTTAAGTTTTTATTTTTATTCATTTTGAACGTGTTTTTATTGGTGTTGTATTTCTTCTGTTTTACAAATTGAAACACAATATGTGGTGGTGGTGCAGACTTGCACCACAATTAATCACTAAAACTCATGCTATTTTGAATCTTGAAAAAATGTGGATAACTATGTGAATTAGGCTGAACACGCATGAATATTTTAATGAGAGCACGGCAAACGTATTTTTGCAAATCACAGTATTTCTTATCCAGGTTACAATCTGCATACGGATTGCATTTGGACTCTTTTGCAATTAAGATTGCATTTAAAAACAGAAAATCCTAAAATGGGTGCAATTTTACAGAAATAGTTAAGAGCATTGGAATGAGAATATTAACGAATGTCCCAACTTCTGATTGGTTGATCGGTATTGCTTTGTTTCTGGGATTAAGCATTTTGATTACTTCAACAGAAATATTTTACAAACGGTTTGTGCTATCCAAAGAAAATTTACGAAAAGCTGTTCATAT
>QQUM01000678.1 GCA_008501545.1 Calditrichota bacterium | reverse complement strand
GACAATCCGAAAGATAAATTGCTTTATCGGCACGGTACTGTGGAAGGTAGTGCACATTGCGACCGCTGCTGGCAGCATTTTTTAATAGCGCTGTCAACGCATTGAATGGTTTTGTGATCGAAACACCAGCTTTTGCGGCTTTTGCTTTGATCGTCTCTTTCTGTCCCATCCACACGATGTCGATAACACTGAGTTCATCTCCAAAAATAATTTCCTCACCGCTGTCGATATCGATAACCGCAGCCAAATCCGGTTGTTCGATTCCCCAGTAATAAAGAAACGAGCCATCCTGCCGGAACTGATACCAGTTGTGCGGGTAATTCATCGGAGCTTCTGCATTGCCCATAAAAAGCAATATTCCTGAATCGAATTGTTTCTTAAGATTATTTCGCCGATCGGTATAAATTTTACTTGAAAACATAACACACTCCCATAGCCAATATGAATAAATTGTCAACGCAAAATAAAACCATTCCGCATCGAATCAGTTGGATCGAGTAAAAATTCATGTTTACCGGTAATATAGGCATCTCCTGCTACCTGGGGAATCACCGCTTCATGATCACCAAATTTCGTTTCTTTAATAGCGCTCACGCGAAAGCTGCTGCCGATAATGCTTTCGATTTCAATTTCTTGATTAAGGGGAATATCGCCGTTGAAATAATGCAATGCTGCACGGGCACTCACGCCAGTTCCCGTGGGTGACCGGTCAACCTCGCCTTCGGCAAAAATACAAACGTTTCGGCTGTGCGAATTCGGATTTTCGGCATCGCCAACGAAAATGGTGCCATATAGAAAATTCAGGTCTTTTTCAAATGGGTGCACGATTTTTCGTTTTTGCATGATGGCGCGCTTAATTTGCATGCCTTTTTCAATTAACGGTCGAAAGTCGGTTTCCGTGCAAGTCAAACTCACCGATTTCACATCGACAAAAGCATAAAAAGCGCCGCCGAAAGCAATGTCATAGTTTATTTTCCCCAGGCCGGGTACATCGATTGTTTCATCTTTTGCAAAAACAAAAGAAGGGACATTGTGAAAACAAATTCGTTCGATTTTGTCGTTTTCAATTGCAGCAAAAGCAGTCACTAATCCGGCCGGCGTATCGATTTTTACACAGGTTTCAGGCGACTTTTTTGTGACAAAACCTGTTTCTATCGCGACCCTGGTGACTGCAATGATGCCGTGACCACACATCGTACTGTAGCCTTCATTATGCAAAAATAAAACGCCTAAATCAGCATCTTTCGTCACAGGTGGTGTGATGATGCAGCCATACATGTCGGCATGGCCACGTGGTTCCCACATGAGCGCGGTGCGAAAAACATCAAAATTTTCTTTCATGTAGCGTCGACGTTCAAGGATCGTTTTTCCAGTGAGATCAGGCAGCCCGGTAAGTATAATTCGCAGCGGTTCCCCTGCAGTGTGTGCATCTATAGTGGTGAATTTTTGCCAATCGGGCGGAGGTGACCATGTTGCCAGTTGTTCAATTCGTGTATGAAATGATGCTCCCATTCCCTTCCCTTAAAAAATATTTAAAGAAACTCCCAGAGTTTCCCCATTGATTTGAAAATGACATTGTTTCTAATGCAGGCCACAAGCGCTTGGACTACGATTCGGGACTGTTTGCTGCCCGAACACCGTTAAGAATACTCTGCTCAACAACTTCAGCCGCGGCCGCGCCAATGACCATATCGTCCACATCAAGATCGCCACAACTCATCGCAAATATCGTGTCGCCATCGAACGTTGTGTGGACAGGATTTATAGCCCGTGCGAATCCGTCATGTGCCATTTGTGCAACTTTAGCGGCCTGCACTTTGGTTAATTTAGCATTCGTAGCGACGACGGCCAGTGTCGTGTTTCCCGCCCACATGGCTTTTAGTTTGCTGGCGTTCGCTTGTAAATAGGCCATCGTATTAATAAATTCACCCGTAGATTTGTTACGCGCTCCGGCAATAATCGCATTATTTTGTGCATCAAACACATCACCGAGGGCGTTAACAACCACCAAAGCCGAGACGATGCAACCGCCATCCAATTGTAAAGATGCCTGCCCAACACCACCGGGCATCGAATTTTCCATGCCCGTAATTTTTCCAACCGTAGCGCCGCACCCGACGCCGATTTTTCCTTGCGATACATCTGTTTCACGCGCATTCTGGCAAGCTGTGTACCCCATTTTTTTATCCGGTCGAATAGTGCTACTGCCTGTAGCCAAGTCGTATATGACCGCAGCTGGAACGAGGGGGATGCGTGCCAACCCTGTATCGTAGCCAATATCATTTTCTTCTAAAAATTGTACAACGCCGGCTGCTGCATCAAGACCGAAAGCGCTGCCACCTGTGAGTAAGATTGCGTGGATTTTTTGAACAGATTTGAGTGGATCTAAAAGTGCAGTTTCTCGTGTACCCGGTGAAAATCCACGAATATCGACAGAGGCAACTGCACCTTTTTCCGGCAAGATGACCGTGCAACCGGTTTGTGCCCGGGAATTATGACAATGCCCAACTTTTATTCCGGTCACATCGGTGAGACAATTTTTCAGTTCAAGATCTGTTTTTTTCCTCACCGAACTCCGCCATCCCTGCGTCCCCGACTCGGTTGTTGTTTACGCATAAATGGCATTTTTCTCGAGGGAAGTTCTACCATCAGGCCGCTGTCGTTAAAAAAGAAAAGATCGCCAATCATCAGGCCGATAGAACTACGGAGCGGCTTCCAGTTTTCGCGGTAAGCTTCGCTGTCTACACGGGTACCATCTTTGTCTTTTGAGATAAGTCGTACCCGTTGAGGGTGATCCCGGTTCACCATAAAAGGGGAATGTGTCGTGAAAATTATTTGATTTTTAATCGCGAGATCTTCCATTACACGGGTCAAATCTTTTTGCCCGGCTGGATGCAAATGTATGCCGGGTTCATCGATAAGAAAAATATATTCGTTTGCTCGCGCTTCAAAGGTTTGCGCGATAAAATTGATGTAAAAAGACAGATACCACCTGAATCCCATGCTGCGCGATTCGGGGGTGTCGAACACGGTTGTGCCATCGGAAATATCGATGTAAAGCACTTTACCATTAATATTCAATTTGACTTCAATCGTGGGTTCCTGACTCCAGACACGCCGGATTTGCTGTGTAATCAGGCGGCTGGCTTCTTCGCTGGCCCGGCGACCGCGCGTGGAATCCTCGAACATGACTTCCGGATTGACAATGCCCCCAATTCGCAATAAATTTCGTTCCGTTCGGAACTCCTCTTTACCGGAGACGAGGTCTTCAAGGGATGCCCGATTTTTTAACAGCGGTATGTCATCAAAGAAAAGAACTTTGGGAAGGATGGTCAGAAAACGTGCCTTATCTGCAATCGGGATTTCCGTATCACCCACAAAAAAATGATAGTCATCTAAATGCTGGCTGTTTTTGCGGATAATAAAACTTTTCACATCTTTAAAAACTTCGGAAAATTTCAGCAGATTACGACGATTTTCCTTCGTGATATCTGAAAATTCAATATTCACTTCCGGGCATTTTCCCTGGTAGTAATAATCTGAGTACTGGCACGTGAGTGTATTGTCGAATGGCATACCCGGTGAAAAGCTCAGTAGTGCTTTGAGAATATTAGATTTACCACTTTCATTTGCACCAATAATAATGGTAATTTTAGGATCAATTGGCAGGGTCAGCTCAAAAATGGACTTGAATGCACGAATAAAGACTCGGGAAATTATCATGAGATACCTTGTTATTTGGTGAACACCAGTGGCTTTGAAAATTAATTTGAAATCCGAATGTGTTCTTCCGCATGATCGTTGTTGAAATTTTCAGAATCGGAGAGGCAAATCGAGGTTGTGTAGCAATCGGATAAAATGCGGAGGAACATCATCAGTTTCGGGTCGTTTTGTCACCAAATTAAATAGATTACAATTTTTTTGTCTAAGGCAACTTGCGGAGAAATATAGCATCTGCCGTTTTACTGTGCAAGCTAAAATAAATAAAACAAAAAAACCGGATACGCAGGAGCGCAGCCGGTTTTATGGTGTACAATTATAAGAACTTAGCTGATTTCTTTCGTTTTTTCTTTCTTAGAATCCTCTGAGTCATCAGAATCATCAGATGAATCTTTTTTAACGATTTCTTTGCGTTCCAGCTCAACATATTCCAGGCCATCGCCTTTTCGTTTTACCTGAATGACACTGCCATCATCAAAGTTGCCATGCAAAATTTCTTCGGCAATCTCATCCTCAATGTATCTTTGAATCGTACGTTTCAGGGGGCGTGCACCATAAGCTTCATCGAATCCTTTGTCAACGAGGAAATCCTTGGCACCTTTCGTCAGTTTGATTTCAATTTGTCGATCGGATACCTTTGTAAGCATTTCATCGATAACAATATCGATAATCTTATCCATATGCTCTTTTTTCAAAGAGTGGAAGACAACGATATCATCGACGCGATTAACAAATTCCGGATTGAAAAGTCGTTTTACTTCTTCCATGATTTTATCGCGCATTTTGGCGAAATCAATGCCTGCAGCGTCTGAAGAAAAGCCAAAACCTCCGGATTTTTTGATTTCCCGTGCGCCAACGTTAGAAGTCATGACCAACACCGTATTTTTAAAATCGACCTTGCGACCTAAACCATCTGTTAACTGGCCATCATCAAGAATTTGCAGCAGCAAGTTAAATACATCCGGATGCGCTTTTTCAATTTCATCAAAAAGGACGACAGAATATGGATGCCTTCTTACTTTTTCCGTAAGTTGGCCGCCTTCTTCGTAACCAACATAACCGGGAGGCGCTCCCGTCAAGCGGGATACTGAAAATTTCTCCATATACTCCGACATATCCAGACGAATGAGTGAATCTTCCTTCTCGAAAAGATACATCGCCAGTTCTTTGGTTAATTGCGTTTTTCCTACACCCGTAGGACCAAGAAAAATAAATGAACCGATCGGGCGATTTGGATCTTTCAATCCCGCTCGTGTTCGGCGAATCGCTTTGGAAAGCAGATGAACAACATCATCCTGACCAACGATGCGTTTTTTCAGGGCTTCTTCCATTTTGAGAATTTTTTCATTTTCCGACTGGGAAACACGACGTACCGGGATGCCGGTCATCATCGCAACAACGTCGGCTATATCATCCTCATTGACAGTGGCTACGATGTCATCCTCTTGTTCCCGCCACTTGCGTTTTGCCTGATCAAGTTTTCGATTCAGGCGTTTTTCTGTATCACGCAAAACCGCAGCCCGTTCAAATTCCTGGTTTTTAATCACCATGTCTTTTTCACTGCGTGTTTTTTTAATATCTTCTTCGAGATTGGTAATCTCTTTCGGCACAACGATGTTTGCAAGGTGAACACGTGCACCGGACTCATCCAGCACATCGATGGCTTTATCAGGTAAAAACCGATCACTGATATAACGCTCGGAAAGCTTCACAGTCGCTTCAAGCGCATCATTGTTGTATCGCACTTTGTGATGCTCTTCATAACGTTCCCTCAGACCATAAATAATCTGTATGGCTTCTTCCGGTGATGGTGGTTCAACCATAATCTTTTGGAAACGGCGTTCGAGAGCGCCATCTTTTTCAATATATTGACGATATTCATCAAGTGTTGTGGCGCCAATACATTGCAACTCACCACGGGAAAGGGCAGGTTTGAACATATTCGAGGCATCGAGAGAACCACTTGCTCCCCCCGCTCCAACGATTGTATGCAATTCGTCGATAAACAGGATGACATCCTTTGCCCGGGAAAGCTCATTCATAATTGCTTTCATTCGTTCTTCAAACTGACCGCGGTATTTCGTGCCCGCGACGATAGCACCCAGGTCGAGCGTGACAACGCGCTTGTTGTGCAAAATGCGCGGCACCTTGCGCTCAACGATACGCAGTGCCAACCCTTCTGCGATGGCGGTTTTCCCAACACCCGGTTCACCAATAAGCACGGGATTATTCTTTTTACGGCGACTTAAAATCTGGGCCACACGTTCGATTTCTTTTGCGCGACCAATCACTGGATCAAGGCTATTCTTACGTGCAAGCACTGTCAGATCACGTCCGAAGTGGTCCAGGGCCGGTGTTTTTGACCGCTGCTGGCCACCTTCTTTCGATGAAGGTGTGCCCCGCAAAATATTTTCAAGTTCTTCACGAACGGAATCATAATTTACTTCAAAGTTGAGCAATATCTGGGCAGCGACACCGTCTTTTTCTTTCACAAGTGCCAGGAGAAGGTGTTCCGTTCCAATTATATCGGATTTATATTTTTCAGCCTCAACATAGGCCATTTTCAGGATTTTCTCAGCGCGTTTGGTAAAGGGGATGTTACCAATCGTCATGGTTTCACCTGTGGTTTTCACTGCATCCTCAACAGCACGTTTTACATCATCGAGATCCGAGCCTAAATTGCGCAAAATCTCCACAGCGATTCCTTCACCTTCACGGATTAATCCAAGCAGCAAATGTTCAGTGCCTATATAATCATGTCCAAGTCGCAACGCTTCTTCACGTGAAAATTGAATCACCATTTGAACACGACTGGAAAAATTGTTTTTCATCTAACGGACTCCGTGGTTGACGTATGACTTAATATGTTCTATACTCGATTTTAAACTTAGTAAGTTCATTCCAAAAAGTAAAGCCGGATTTAAGCGATACTGTTAATTTTTTGCCGAACTATTTGCGCACGTAACGCATCCCGGGATTGCAGATCGGATGACGCCTGATACATGATTTGCATGTGCGCTGGTTGTGTAAATATCATCAGTTTTTTCAATTCCAGAGAGCTGATTTCATCGAGAATCTCAAGATCGACGCCGAGCATCAACATGGAAATATACTTCATGAATTCTTCAGAACTCAACAAGCGTGCGTTCTTTAAAATTGCCAGTGAACGATACACACGATCTTCAATTTCTTCCCGCTGTTGTTCTAACAACCGATCCCGGGCTTCTTGTTCCATTTCTGAAAATTTATCAGCAACGACTTCAAGTCGGTCCACGACCGACGCTTCAGTCCGTCCCAAAGTTAATTGATTTGATATCTGATAAATATTGCCAACAAAATCTGTTCCTTCACCATAAAAACCACGCACAGCGATTTCATTTGGTGCAAGTTTTTTAATCGTCGCATCGATTTCATCAGCCATGGAAAGGGCTGGCAAATGAATAAGAATCGATGCGCGCATCCCTGTGCCGGTATTCGTCGGGCAGGATGTAAGATAGCCAAACTGCGGCATAAATGCGAAATCCATGTACTCGCTCAACTCATCATCCAGTCGAGAAATCTGTCGCCATGCTTCCTGCAGGCTTAATCCTGCCTGTACTGCCTGAATCCGTAAATGATCTTCCTCATTTACCATAATCGCCAATTCTTCATCGGGATCGATGGCAACCATACCAATTTGATCATTGTCCGAAAATACAGGACTGATAATCCGACGCTCGACAAAGGCTTTTTTGTACAGTGGCAAGAGTTCATTTTTCTCAAATGCCGTCATTTCTTTACAGATTTGAATCCGATTGAGTGCGGCCTTCGAACGATTTATAACTGCGCGCAACTGTTCCCGCTTTGCACGGCCGGGAAAGGGAATACTTTTCAGATTTCTTGCCAGACGAATGCGAGTCGACAGAATGATATTATCTCCATCTTCCGCCCGGTCAAGCCAGACAGGAATTTGCCCAAAATAATGACTCAGTTCAGGAGGCATGTGCTGTGATTCAAACTCCGGAATATTATTTTCCATCGAGTCTTTCATTGGCATATTTCCATCACTCATTGTTCTGCTCCCGCTCCAGATCACGTATCAGATCACGAAAATCGGCCGCACGTTCAAAGTTTTCCTGACGAATAGCTGTGTGTAACTCCTGTTTTAAAGCAGCCAAATCCGGTTGGTTGGCTATGACCCGTAAAGGCCTGGGACGCGAACCGATATGCCGGCTGCTTCCATGAATGCGTTTCAACAGAATATCAAGCTCATCCTGAAAGGTTTCATAACAAGTGGAACAACCGAACAAGCCTTCTCTTTGAAAATCATTAAACGTTAATCCGCAATTGGAACATTCCAAATCATCAAATTTTTTTGCTTCACTCTCCGGATCGGTTCCAAGAATATTCACCGACGCATTTTTAAAAAAATCTGCCAGTTCGCTCTCTGATCCTTTTTTATCTGCAACCAGTCCCTTAAAACGGGCGCAGTCGTTGCAAATATGCAACTCAACTTCTTCACCGTTTTTCGTCGCTTTAACTTTCATGGTTGCTTTATGCATTTCGCAAATCTGACATCTTTTTTCGGACATATTTATTCCTCGAATGCCTGGCCGTCTCGCAAGCGTATCCGCCTGTCTGCCATTCGTGCCAGTTCCATGTTGTGCGTCACAACGATAATCGTCTGCGCCTCTTTACGGCTCAAGTTCCACAACAATTTATGCAAATCGTCAGCAGAATTGCGATCCAGATTGCCGGATGGCTCATCCGCGAGAATAAGTTTAGGCGCATTCATTAAAGCACGGGCAACAGCAACGCGTTGCTGCTCACCACCGGATAATTCACCAGGTTTATGTTCGCTTCGATCCTTGAGACCGACTTTT
>QQUM01000837.1 GCA_008501545.1 Calditrichota bacterium | reverse complement strand
ATGCACGGCATCCAGGAGTGGCTGTCATTTTACTATAAAAGCCCGATGGTTGCCAAGGACCTTTATCCTGAACATGATATTTTCATACAATTGATGAAGCTGAAAAATACGCTGCGTCATCTGAAAGGTGAAGACCTGATTACGCACCTTGGCCTTGAATATTACGACTGATAAACACCATAAATTGCCCTGATTTTATACTCAAATCAGGGCTTCTTTCTACTTGGTAAAAAATTGAAGCGAAAGTCCCCGTTAAAATCTATCCTTAAAACTTCATTGCCCGCTGTCATCGACTTGTCGTCACAAACGATAATGTGGACAATTGAAACGATCCTCATAGGACAAATTAGCGCAGCTGCCTTTGCAGGCGTGGGTATGGCTATCCAGATTCTCGTCGTGTGTATGACGGTATTGCTCACCTTTATAGTCGGCGCATCCCTGATTCTCACCCGACATCTTGGTGCTGGGAACAAATGGCAAGCCAACCACGTGCTTGGGCAAACTGTGATGATGGGAATGATTTTGAGTTTCATCCTGGGACTTACCTGGTATTTTGGTGCACCCTGGCTTTTAAGCCTGATCCGGGAAGCAAGCGGTGAAGCCCGTAATGCCGGCGTCACCTATTTAAGTACAGTCGCATTCTTCGCACCAGTTATTATAACAAATTTTGTCGCCGTGGGTGTGATCCGAGGTTCTGGAGATACGGTCCACTCTATGATTATCAACCTGACAATAAACTCGTTAAACCTGCTTCTCGCACCCACGCTCATCTTCGGACTTTTTGGCGCGCCGCGGCTGGAGGTCTTCGGCGCTGCAATTGCTGTTGGGATATCGCATTCTTTCGGGGCGTGTATCACAACATATTTGCTGCGCAGCCGCAAAATGACGCTCTTCCTCTCGTTCAAAGAGATGACGACTCCGAACTGGCAGACATTTAAAAAACTGTTTAGTGCCGGCCTGCCAACAACGGTGGAACAATTGGCCTGGTCAATTGGCCTGCTCGTCGTCTCGATGTATGCGGCGCTTCTCGGTGTGACTACCCTGGCGGCTCATCAGGTTTTCTTGCGCATTCAAGCTGTTCTTTCCATGTTTTATTTTGGATTCGGCATGGCAGCGATGACACTGATGGGAAAAAATCTTGGCGCAGAAGAGAAAAAGCTGGCCCAAAAAACAGCTGAGATGACTGGTTGGGTTGTGTATGTTTTCGTCATAATAGTTGTTACGCTCACAATCTATTTTGCAAAACAAATTATCACAGTATTTACCGATGATCCACAGGTATTGAAGGTGGGATCAACTGTTGTGGTGGCCTTTGCACTCACACAGGTTCCAAAAGCCGTAAATGGTGTCGTCATTGGTAATCTGCGTGGTGCTGGTGATTTGAAATGGCTTATGTGGACGACGGTCGCTGGTGTGATCTTTTTTGAAGTCGGCTGCACCTGGGCTTCTGTATTTATTTTCAATCTCTCGCTTTGGGGATTATGGACAGTACACATGATTGACGAAACCACGCGCCTGATTTTAAATTATTGGCGTTTTCGTGGTGGCAAGTGGAAGTTTATCGATTTTTAAGACTGCATATGAGTGGATTTTTTATTACATTTGAAGGTGTCGATGGTTGTGGAAAAACGACACAGGCGAAATCCCTGTTGAAAAAATTTTCTGCGTTGAACATCAATCATATTTATGTACGTGAACCGGGTGGTACAGTAATATCGGAAAATGTTCGTGCACTCCTGTTGGACAATGCACATGCAAATATGCATGCACGCACAGAATTGCTGCTGTTCGCGGCAGCACGTGCGCAAATTGTTGAGGAGGTAATTCGACCTGCATTAGCAGTGGGTAAAGCTGTTATTTGCGATCGGTATACAGACTCGACAGCTGCTTTTCAGGGGTATGGCAGAGCGCTTGATATTCAAATGATTGATGCTGCAATCCAGCTGGCGACAAACGGTTTGCACCCCGATTTAACGTTTTTGTTTGATCTCAGCCTTGAAACAGCAAAACAACGCCGGGAAAATGCCGGCAAAAGCGACGACAGGCTCGAAGCAGAAACCCTTGCTTTTCATCAGCGCGTACGCAACGGGTACCTGCAAATTGCACAGGAAAATTTCCATCGGTTCGTTGTAATCGACGCAGAGAACCCTGTAAAAACACAGGAGAATGAAGTGTGGGAAAAGATATACACCTTTGCGAAGGACATAGGATTTGAACTGGAGAATAAGAAATGATTAAAAAAGAACACCTCTCCCGGCTTCTTGTTGCCTGTTTGGCTTGTATTGTCTTTGCTGGCTGGCTTTCCCATGAAAGCAAAGCATTTAAAATCGATTATCTTGGCGAGGTGCAGAAAAACATAATCTACTTTGGTAAGGTGTATCAGGAAGTTACCAATAAATACATTGATGTCGTCGATCCACATAAATTGATGAATATCGGCATTGATGCTATGCTGACTGCAGTCGACGATTACACAATTTTGATCGAAGGGGAAGAAAACACACAGCTGAAAATTTTAACCACCGGGCGCTATGGTGGCCTTGGTATGGTAATCGGCGTTCGTGATCATTGGCCGACAGTTATGGAACCGCCTTACGATGACACGCCTGCGGCCCGTGCCGGGTGCCGCGAAGGTGATCGCATCGTCCGCGTTGACGGAGTTTCCACCGAAGACATGACGGTGAATGAGGTGGCCGAATTAATGCGTGGGGAAATCGGGACAGCTGTAAACATCGAAGTTTCCCGCTCAGGAGTTGATGAGCCGCTGGAATTCAGACTTGTCCGGGCCGAAATAATTGTAAAAGACGTCGTATTCTCCGACCTCATTGCGGATAGTGTCGGTTATATAAAACTTTCCCGTTTTTCAAAGAATGCAACTGCTGAAATGCGTCAAGCCGTCATAGGATTAAAAAACAAAGGTATGACAGGCGGCATAATAATCGATCTACGCAACAATCCCGGTGGTTTACTCGAAGCAGCCGTCGGTGTCGCAGATATTTTCCTCCCGAAAGGTGAATTCATCGTTTCAACGCAAGGTCGCACCCCTGAAACTGTACAACGGTATTTTAGTGAAAATGCGCCTTTGCTTCCAAATCAAAATCTGGTTTTGCTTGTTAACAGTTTTAGTGCGTCCGCGTCTGAAATCGTTGCTGGCGCTATACAGGATTTGGACCGCGGTGTCATTGTTGGCCAGCCAACCTACGGCAAAGGCCTGGTACAGAGTATCATTGAAATAAACAGAGATGCACAACTTAAATTGACAACGGCAAAATATTATTTACCAAGTGGCCGTCTCATTCAGAAGGACCGACGTACACGAAAAGAAAAAGAGAAAGTCCTGCTTTCTACAGATAATGCGGTCGACCGCATTCCAGATAGTTTGAAAGTATTTAGCACAGCAATTGGACGTGAAGTCCATGGAAGGGGTGGCGTGGTGCCAGACATCACCGTTGTCGTCGACTCGCTAAATTCTTTTCAAAAGAGCCTGTTGCGACAGTCTATGATTTTTAATTATGCTGTCAACTTTGCAAATACACACACGCAGACGGAAGAAACATCTCTAGTGACACCGGGGATGATTGAGGATTTCAAAGCCTATCTGGAAAAGCATAAGTTCAGCTACGAATCAGAAAGTCAGAATGAATTTGAAGATTTCGTTACGGTTCTAAAAAAAGAAGGCAAATTTTACAATCTTGAACCGCAAATTACCGCAATTCAGGCAGTATTGAATCAATCTTTTCATGATACGTTTTCTCAAAATCGTGAATTTATCAAAAAACAGCTTGAACTGGAGTTGGCAACCAAACAAGGCGGTTCATCTGCAAAAATAAGAGCGGGTTTTAAAAATGATAGAGCTTTAAAAGCAGCTTTAAAACTTATACAAAATGTGCCTGAATTCACGGCACTACTTCAACCGGATGATAAAATATAAAGTAATCTGCACATAATTAATTAATTTACATTTATGGAGTTACAATATGTCTAAATATGTTTATAGTTTTGGTGGTGGCAGCGCAGATGGTCGTGCCGATATGAAAAATCTTCTTGGAGGAAAAGGGGCAAATCTGGCCGAAATGGCCAATCTTGACATCCCGGTTCCGGCAGGTTTTACAATCACAACAGAAGTCTGTACGCTCTATTACGAAAATAACCAAAATTATCCAGCAGAACTGGAAGGCCAGGTAAAAGAAGGCCTGGGTGGCATCGAGAAAGTGATGGGAGCCGGGTTTAGTGATGATCAAAATCCACTTCTTTTATCAGTGCGCAGTGGCGCCCGTGTTTCCATGCCGGGGATGATGGATACGATTTTAAATCTCGGTCTCAATGATACGACTGTGAAGGGTCTGGCCGCAAAAACGAACAACGAACGTTTTGCCTGGGACTGCTACAGACGTTTTGTTCAAATGTATGGTGATGTTGTTCTCGATTTAAAACCGAAATCAAAGGATGATGTTGATCCGTTCGAAGAAATTCTTGATAATAAAAAAGAAGCTCGCGGTATTAAATATGATACTGAATTGACAGCAGACGACTTAAAAGATCTTGTCTCCGAGTTTAAGGCTGCCATTCTTGAGCAAACCGGTCATGAATTCCCGGAAGATCCGATGGTGCAACTGTGGGGCGCGATTACAGCAGTTTTTGGTTCCTGGAATAACGAACGGGCCATCGTTTACCGTAAATTAAATGGTTTTCCGGATGCCTGGGGAACTGCCGTGAATGTACAGTCTATGGTTTATGGTAACATGGGCGATGATTGTGCCACCGGAGTTGGTTTTACGCGTGATCCTGCCACCGGTGAAAACACGCCTTATGGTGAATACCTGGTCAATGCACAAGGTGAGGATGTCGTTGCAGGAACAAGAACGCCGGAACCATTTGAAAACATGAGTAAATTTTCCCAGGAATCGTATGACGAATTAACCAACTTCGCTACGAAACTGGAAAGACACTATAAAGATATGCAGGATTATGAGTTCACCATTCAAAATGGCCACTTGTGGATGTTGCAGACCCGTGCTGGTAAACGCACCGGATTTGCAGCTGTGAAAATCGCTGTCGACATGGTCGAGGAAGGGCTCATAACCAAAGAAGAAGCACTTATGCGAGTAGAGCCAAACATGTTAAATCAGCTGCTGCGTCCTATTTTTGATGCTGACGAAAAGGCAAAAAACATTCAGGACAAAGGACTCTTTGCAAAAGGCTTAAATGCCGGCCCGGGTGCCGCAACCGGCCGTATTGTCTTCAACGCACCGGACGCGGTTGAATGGAAAGCAAAAGGTGAAGATGTTGTTCTCGTCCGGATTGAGACATCACCTGAAGATATTCAGGGCATGCACGCAGCCGAAGGAATTCTCACTGCACGTGGTGGCATGACATCGCACGCAGCATTGGTTGGACGCCAAATGGGCCGTGTGTGCGTCGTTGGCTGTGAGTCCTTGCAGATCGATTACAAGAAACGTCAGGTGAACGCTGGTGGGAAAGTTTTGAAAGAAGGCGATTGGATCTCTCTTGACGGCTCCACCGGTGAAGTTATGGAAGGCCACGTTACAACAAAACCGTCTGAAGTGCTACAAGTCCTGCTGGAGAAATCCATGAAGCCGGAAGATTCCGACACGTACCACACATACGCAAAGCTGATGGAGTGGGCAGACGAAGTTCGCAAATTGAATGTGCGTACAAATGCAGACCAGCCTGATCAGGCTGCCACTGCCATCGCTTTTGGTGCGGAGGGCATTGGCCTGACACGTACGGAGCATATGTTCTTTGAAGGCGACCGCATCGATTCCGTCCGTGAGATGATTCTGTCAGATGATTTAGTTGGACGTAAAAAAGCATTGGCTAAATTGCAACCAATGCAAAAAGACGATTTTGCCGGCATCTTCAAAGCCATGGATGGAAAACCGGTAACTATTCGTTTGCTCGATCCACCGTTGCATGAATTTTTGCCACAATCCGACAAAGAAATTGATGCCCTGGCAAAAGACATGGGCGTTCCAGTAGAGAAATTGCATACAAAAATAGAACAACTGCATGAATTGAATCCGATGCTCGGCCACCGAGGATGTCGTCTCGGCCTTGTCTATCCGGAAATCACCGAAATGCAGACGACTGCAATTCTCGAAGCAGCATGCGAAGTGAAAAAGGCCGGTGTCGATGTTCTGCCTGAAATCATGGTGCCGCTTGTTGGGCATGTGACAGAATTGCGCAACCAGGAAAAAGTTATCCGCAAGGTTGCCGCTGATGTCTTTGCAGCTCAGGGTATTGAAGTCGACTACATGGTCGGGACAATGATCGAGCTTCCGCGAGCAGCGCTGACCGCTGATGAAATTGCGGAAGTTGCTGAATTCTTCAGCTTTGGGACAAACGACCTGACACAAACCACGCTCGGTATCTCCCGCGATGATGCCGGTAAATTCCTGCCGATCTATGTCGATCAGGATATCGTGGAAGCCGATCCGTTTGAAAAACTGGATCAGGTTGGTGTTGGACAATTGGTCGAGATGGGCGTGCAAAAAGGCCGTTCAACTCGCGATGGGATGAAAGTTGGTATCTGTGGTGAGCACGGAGGGGAACCCTCTTCGGTTAAATTCTGCCATCGTGCCGGCATGAATTACGTCAGTTGTTCACCATTCCGAGTACCGATTGCTCGTCTCGCAGCTGCACAGGCAGTGCTTGAAGAAAAATAATCGTATGTTGTAAAATCTAGCTAAATAGAAAATCGCCCTGGTAAATCCGGGGCGATTTTTGTTGTGGACAAAATAAATGCAAAATGCCTGGCACATTTTTTCCGACTTTGATGGCACCGTTGCACAGCAGGACGTTGGTGCGCAGCTGTTTATTCAGTATGGCGATGCATCACGCTGCATGGATGCTGTCAATGAATGGATGGCGGGTAACATTTCTTCCTGTGAAATGTATCACCGGGAATGCCTGACGGCAGAAATAACGCCAACAGAGCTGCGTTCGCTTGCTGAAGAACAAGAAATAGATGCTTCTTTTTTCAAGTTTTACGAACAATGTAAAAGCAGTGATGTTGACATCACCATCCTTAGCGATGGCTTTAAGATTTATATACAGAATGTTCTGCGCGAACACGGATTGGCTCATTTGATAGTCAAAGCAAATGATATTCAATTTGTAGATGGTAATCGAATAAGGCCATTATTTCCATATAGCGACAATAATTGTGAGCATTGTGCCAACTGCAAAGGCTTTCATATTCGGAACTTTAAAAACAAAAACCCACGAGTAAAAACTATAATGATTGGGGATGGTTACTCGGATCGCTGCGGCGTCCTCGAGGCGGATCTCATTTTTGCAAAAGATGATCTGCGACAATACTGTGAAAAAAATAATCTACACTATTATCCGTTTGAGAATTTTTCCGATGTCACAAAAATTTGCAAATCACTTCGCATCCTTACTTGATGAAAAAAACCTCAATCTTTTAAAACAAATTGGCAAGATTGCTGAGGAAGTAGGCACTGAGGTCTATACTGTCGGTGGTTTCGTACGGGATACACTCCTGAAAAAGAACGTTAAGGATATTGATTTTGTGGTTGTCGGTAACGGGATATCTTTTGCCAAAGTGGTGGGGAAGCGATTGAATTCGAAACACGTTGCTGTTTACAAGAATTTTGGAACAGCTATGGTTGGTATTGATGATCACGAATTGGAGTTTGTGGGTGCGCGTCAGGAAAGTTATCGTGGCGACTCGCGCAAGCCGCTGGTTAAACCAGCAGATTTGATGACTGATCTCACCCGGCGTGATTTTACCATCAATGCCATGGCGATATCTCTACGAACGAATAATTTTTTTACGCTTATTGATCCTTTTCATGGCAGAAAAGATTTGCGGGCAAAAATTATTCGCACCCCGCTTGATCCGAAAACAACATTTGCCGATGATCCCTTGCGTATTATGCGTGCGATACGTTTCAGCAGCCAGCTGCAATTTAAAATCGAAGAAGAAACCCGTGTAGCAATAACCGAAGTCAGCCATCGGTTAGATATAATTTCACAAGAACGCATTACGGATGAATTGCTAAAGATACTCGCAGCACACAAACCTGGAAAATATTTCCACTTGATGGAGGAGCTTGGCATTCTAAAACAGTTTCTTCCTGAATTTTCTGCGCTGAGCGGTGTAGAAGAAAGAAACGGCTATTCGCACAAGGACGTCTTTACACATACGCTCAAGGTTCTCGATAATATTACTGAAAAAACCAATAAACCACAATTGCGACTGGCAGCTCTTTTTCATGATATCGCCAAACCACAAACAAAGAAATTTATTGAAGGAAAAGGCTGGACATTTCATGGCCATGAAGAAATTGGTGCGCGTATGGCACCACGTATATTCAAACGGTTGCGCCTTCCAAACGAATGGCAAAAATATGTACAGAAATTGACCCGTCTGCACCTGCGTCCCATTGCGCTTGCAGAGGAAGTGTGCAGTGACTCAGCTTATCGACGCCTTCTTTTTCAGGTTGGAGATGATCTGGAAGATTTACTTACATTGTGCCGTTCGGATATAACAAGCCGAAATACACAAAGACGAAAAAAATTACTGCAAAATTTTAAATTTGTTA